>DASWOE010000167.1:0-10054 GCA_036398875.1 Rhizomicrobium sp. | reverse complement strand
TCCAGGGATTGATCTGGTAGAAGACCTCGAAATGACCCGGATCGGTCATCAAAAACACAGGCTTATCGAGCATCGGGCGAATCCGTCATAACGCCCCTTCAGGGTGACAGGGGAGTCTGCTAGCGAATAGCTTCCGATCTGCCGATTCTTGCTATACTTCTGGCGTTTCGACAGGTTTTGATGGCGATATGATATTGGACGAGATCGACCGCAAATTGCTGGCCCTGCTGCGCGAGGACGCGCGGGAGGCCGCCGCCTCGCTGGCCAAGAAGCTGAAAGTCTCGCGCGCCACGGTGCAGAACCGCCTGGCGCGGATGCTGGCGCGCGGCACGATCCAGGGCTTCACGGTGCGCACGCGCTCCGAACTGGACGAGAGCCGCGTGCGCGCGGTGATGGGCATCGCCATCGAGGGCGAGCGTTCGGCGAAGGTGATCAAGACGCTCAGAGGCTTTCCCGAGATCGAGGCGATCCACACCACCAACGGGCGCTGGGACCTGATCGCGGAGCTGAACACCGCGACGCTGCCCGCGTTCAGCCATGCGCTGGACCAGATCCGGCTGATCGAGGGCATCGCCGCGACCGAGACCTCGATCCTGCTGGCGACCGTCAAGGCCTGACGCCTGCGGTTCTTGCCTTCAATATGTACAGCGTTAATATGCACGGATGACCGTCGTCGCGACCTGGACCGAGATCGCGCCCGCCTTGCACGGGATCGATCTGCTGCCGGCGATCGAAGAGGGCTTTGCGGCGCTATATCGGGGCGAGGCGACCGTGCCGCCGGTCGGCGAACTGCTGTTTCCGCGCGGCGAGGCGCACGTCAAATACGGCGCGATCCGCGGCGACGCGACCTTCGCGGTGAAGGTTGCGACCGGGTTCTACGACAATCCCAAGCGCGGCCTGCCGTCGTCCAACGGCGTCATGCTGCTGTTCGATGCCGCGACCGGCGCGCCGCGGGCCGTGCTGCTCGATGAAGGACGGTTGACGGATATCCGCACGGCGGTCGCCGGGGCTGTGGTGGCGAAATATCTGGCGCCGCGCAGGGTCGAAGCCATCGGCGTGATCGGCACCGGCATCCAGGCGCGGCTTCAGGTCGAGCATCTGCGCGCCGTCACCCGCTGCAGCCGCGTCTTCGTCCATGGCCGCAATGCCGGGGCGGCCGATGCCTATCGGGTCGACATGGCGGGCAAGGGCTTCGAGGTCACGTCCTGCGCGACGCCGTCCGCCGTGGCGGCGCGCGCCAACCTCATCGTCACCGCGACGCCGTCGCACGCGCCTTTGCTGACGGCCGGCGACATACGGCCCGGCACGCACATCACCGCCGTGGGCGCCGACACGCCGCAGAAGAACGAGCTCGATCCGGCGATCTTCTCCAAAGCGGACCGCGTCGTCGCCGACAGCCTGCCGCAATGCGCGGCACGCGGCGAACTGCGCCATGCGCTCGCGGCCGGCGCCATCGCGCAGACGCGGGTTGTCGAGCTCGGCGCCATCATCGCCGGCGCGGCGCCGGGCCGCCGCTCGGAAGACGAAATCACCGTCGCGGATCTCACCGGGGTCGCGGTGCAGGACATCAAGATCGCGCAGGCCGTGCTGGCCGCGATCGAAGCAAAGCGGGCATCGGCATGAAGATCGAGACTTTCCTCCTGGAGCGCAACCAGTCGCTCTACGAGAATTCGGTGCGCTACAATCTCACCGAAAGCGGCGTGCATCCCTACGCCTTGAAGGACGTGCTGACGCCCGACGAGCGCGAGGAAATCCTCGGCCTGCCGCTCGGCTACGGCCACACCAACGGCGATCCCGCCCTTCGCCGCGCCATCGCGAATCTCTATCCGGGCCTGGGCGAAGACAATGTGCTGGTGACCAACGGCTCCGCCGAAGCGAATTTCGCCGCGATCTGGTCGGTGGTCGAGCCGGGCGACGAGGTCGTCGCCATGCTGCCCAACTACATGCTGGCCTGGGGTGCGCTGAAGGCGTTCGGCGCGGCGGTGAAGCCGTTCCATCTGCGCGAAGAGCTGAACTGGGCGCCCGATCTCGACGAGCTGCGCGCCGCGATGACGGCGAAGACGAAGATGATCGTCGTCTGCAACCCGAACAACCCGACCGGCGCGGTGCTGGACCGCGCGACGATGGAGGCGATCGCAAATCTCGCGTGCGAACATGGCGCCTATGTCCTGTCCGACGAAATCTATCGCGGTTCCGAATTCGACGGCGTCGAATGCCCGAGCTTTGCCGCGGTCTACGACAAGGCCATCGTCTGCTCCGGCCTGTCCAAGGCGATGGCGCTTCCGGGCCTGCGGATCGGCTGGATCGCGGGACCCAGGGACATCGTCGCCGCGGCCTGGCATCGCCACGACTACACCACGATCTGCACCTCCATCCCGAGCCAATACGCCGCCGGCAAAGTCCTGGAGCCGGCGCGGCGCCGAAAAATCCTCGACCATGGCCGCGCGCTGCTGCGGCGCAATCTCGCGGTCTTCGGCCGCTGGCTCGGCGACTACGACACGCAATTCCGCTTTGTGGCGCCCAAGGCCGGCGGCATGGCGTTCGTCCGCTACGCGCTCGACATGAATTCCTCCGCTCTCGTCGACCGGCTGCGCCGCGACAAGAGCGTGTTCGTCGTCGCCGGCGACTGGTTCGGCATGGACCGCCATCTGCGCTTCGGCATCGGGACCGAGACCGAGACGCTGGCCGCCGGCTTGAAACTGACGAGCGAAGCCCTGGCGGAGATCGCGTCATGACGCTGCGGATGGCGTTCGCCTATCAGGAGCATCCCTATCGCCAGACCTTCAAGATCGCGCGCGAAATACGCGAAGCCGCGCCCCTTTTTGTGGTGCATGTGACGGACGGCGCCCATATCGGGCGCGGCGAGAACGGCCTACAATCGCTGAAGCACGAGACGCAGCAAAGCGTCGCGGCGCAGCTTGCGGACATCAAGAACCGCATTGGGGAGATCGGCACGCGCGCGGCGCTGAACGCGGCCATCCCCGCCGGTTCGGCCCGCAACGCCGTCGATTGCGCACTGTGGGACCTGGAGTGCAAGCGCGGCGGCAAGTCCGTCTGGGACCTCGCCGGCGTGACCCGTCTGGACAGGATCGAGGTCGATATCACCATCGGCATCAATGCGGCGGACAAGATGCGGCGTGACGCGCTGGCGGCGGTGGGCCGCGGCTACGGCATCCTCAAGATCAAGGCCGACGCCGACAGCGTGCTCGATCGCGTCGCGGCCGTCGCCGGCGTGTCGCCGGGCCTGCGCTTCATCGTCGATGCGAACGAAGCCTGGTCGATGGCGCAGCTCGAAGCGCTGGCGCCCGCCTTGAAGGCGCTGGGCACGGTGGCGATCGAACAGCCCCTGCATCACGATGGCGACGCGCCATTGGCGCATTACGACAGCCCGGTGCCGCTCTGTGCCGACGAAAGCTGCGCCACGCGCGACGGCCTGGAGGTGCTCGCGCAGCGCTACGACGCGGTCAACATCAAGCTCGACAAGACCGGCGGCCTGACCGAGGCGCTCGCGCTGGCCCGCGCCGCGCGCGCCCACGGCATGGGCCTGATGATGGGATGCAACGGCGCGACCTCGCTGGGCAACGCGCCGGCCTATGTCGTCGGCACGCTGTGCGACTGGCGCGACATCGACAGCCAGGAACTGCTGTACGAGGACCGCGCCAACGGCATGGTGACGAAGAACGGCGAGCTCCACGCGTTCGAGAGCAGGCTCTGGGGTTAGTCCCGCGCCGCGGCGACGGTGGCGTCCACCAGGATATCGAGCGTATCGAGCACCGGCCGCGTGACATCCGGCGCGGGCAGCAGCGACAGCTCCGTGCAGGCGACGAGGAACGCGTCGGCGCCTTGCCCTGCGAGATGCCGTGCGACCCCCTGGTAGACCTGCCGGTGCTCCGCCGTCACCGCCCCGGCTTTCACCGCGCGGATGACGTCGAGCAGTCCGGCTTGCCGCTCGGCGTCCGGAAACAGCGTCTCGAATCCCGCAGCGCCCAATCTTGCTCCAAACAGCCCGACCAGGCGAATGGCGGTCGATGCCAGCATGCCGACGCGCCGCGGCTTCGGCGCCAGCGACGAAAGCCCGCCGACCGCAAGCGCCACGACGTCCAGCACCGGCACGCGCACCGCCCGGGCGATCTGCGGCAGATAATAATGCGCCGTGTTGCAGGGGATGGCGAGGACGCCGGCGCCCGCCGCTTCGAGCCCGCGCGCCATGGCGATGAGCACGGGGGCGGGATCTTCGCCGCCGCCTTCGATCAGCGCCTTGATGCGCGACGGCACCTTGGGATTGTTGTCGGCGATGACGTGGAGATGGTCGGCGTCGTCCTTGGCCGGAACGGCGGCGACGAGGCGGCGCATGAACTCGACCGTCGCTTCGGGGCCCATGCCGCCGATGACGCCGACAATTTTCTCGCCTGCGGTCATGAATAGCCGGGAAGGCCGAAGGCGCCCGGATAGCCGAACAGGCCGGCCGAGCCGCCGGTGTGCAGGAACACGACATTGGCGCCGCGCTCGAAATGGCCCTTGCGCACCAGGTCGATCAGGCCCGCCATGCCTTTGCCGGTATAGACCGGATCGAGCAGGATGCCTTCGAACCGCGCCAGCATCCTGACCGCTTCCGCCATGCCGTCGGTCGGGATGCCGTAGCCCTGCCCGACATAGTCGGAATTGGCCACGATATGCTCGCGCTTGACGGCGCCGGGGGCACCGATATGGGCGGCGGCCGCCTGTGCCAGTGCGAAGACCGAGTCTTCCTGCTTCGCCTTCGGCGCCCGCACCGAGATGCCGTAAACCGGAATGTCCGCATGGATCGCGCACAGCCCGGCGACGAGGCCGGCCTGCGTGCCGGCGCTGCCGGTGGCCTGCACGATATGGTCGATCTTGAGCGGCAATTCGTTCGCCTGGGCCACCAGTTCGAGCGCGCAATTGGCGTAGCCGGCGGCGCCGACGGGATTCGAACCGCCGCCGGGAATGATATAGGGCCGCGCGCCCTTGTCGCGCAGGCCGGCGGCCAGAATCTCCATCTCCGCATTCATGTCGGCGCCGGCGGGACGCTTCGACAGGCTCGCGCCGTGCAGCCGGTCGAGCAGCACGTTGCCGCCGAGCGTATAGGCCCCGTCCGCATAACCGGTGCGGTCTTCCAGCAGGATGTGGCACGCCAGGCCGAGCTTCGCCGCGGCGGCGGCGGTCTGCCGGGCATGGTTGGATTGCGTCGCGCCCTGGGTGATGACGGTATCGGCGCCCCGCGCCATCGCCTCGCCCATCAGGAATTCGAGCTTGCGGGTCTTGTTGCCGCCGGTGGAAAGCCCGGTGCAGTCGTCACGCTTGATCCAGAGATTCACCTGGCCGCCCAGATGCGCGGACAGGCGCGGCATCGGCTCCAGCGGCGTCGGCAGGTGGGCAAGCTTTACGCGCGGAAAACGGGCGAGGTGCATGCGGCAGGCTCCAAGGTCAGGCCCGGCGGCGGGCGCGCAGAATTTCGCTCTTGCCGTCGCGCAAGACAACAAGCTCGCGCGCGATTTCGTTCTCGTCGTACAGCACGGCAGTCTCGTAGGGACCGTGGCGGTTAAAGAAGCGGCCGTTCTGGTCCATCATGATCTCGCGCGCCCCGCCGCGCATGCCGACGATCTGGCTCTTCAGCTTGCCGTTCTCGGCCCATATCTCCAGCCCCGGCGCATCGACGCCGGAGACGATCTCGTAATCGCCGATATAACGGGCAAGCTGGTCCTGCGGGATCGCCTGCACCTGCTTGGGTTCCAGCAGGAAACCGTCCCAGCGATACTGGTCGGCGATGGCGTTGAACACCTCCCAATAGAAGATGAGGCCGCTATCGGCATTGGTCATCACCACCGCGCCCTTGCCGTCCTGGAGATAGCAGGTGGATTCGCATTGGAAGCCGGCATTGGAACCGCCATGGCCGAAGCGGCGGTTGGGACCGTCGCCCAGGATTTCCCAGCCCAGTCCGAACTCGCCATGGCCGCCCTGGATGGTCATCATGTCCTGCGCGATCCGTTGGCCCAGGAAATCCGTCTTGCGGCCGAAATAGGCCTCGCGGCAGGCGATCATGAAGCGGGCGTGGTCGGCCGGCGTGCAGTAGACGCCGCCGGCGCCGAGCGCGGGCACGACGGCGAATTTCGCCGGCAGCACCTTGCCCTCTTCGTGGCCGACCGCGGTGCGGGCGTGATAGCGCGCCGGCAGCGGCGTCTCGAAGGTCGATTTCAGGCCGAGCGGCTCGAAGATGTTCTCGCGCGCGAGCTGCGCGAAGGGCTTGCCGCCCGCCTCTTCGAGCATCAATTGCACGACGGTCGTGCCGCCGCCGGAATAGCGCGTGGTGCCGCCCGGCACCTTGTCCACCGTCACCCCGCGCGTGGTCTTGTCCATCCATTCGACCGGGCCGCTGAGGATGTCGCGCGCCGTCGGCATCGGCCGGTCGTGCGGATAGCAGCCGAAGCCGTGCAGCGTGGTGCCCGCCTTGTGCGACAAAAGCCAGCGCAGCGTCACCGGCGCCTGGCGGGTGAAGTCGTTGTCCGGAACCTGCCAGGATTGGAGATAGCGGTTGACGTCGGCGTCGAGATCGAAGACGCCGCGCTCGACCATCTGGAGCGCCAGGACGGCGGTGTAGGGCTTGCTGATCGAGGCGCCGGAGAACATCGTGTCCGCGTCCGCCCGGCCGGGCTTGCCGTCCTCGATGTCGCCATAGCCTTGCGCCCAGGCAAGCGCGCCGTCCTCGATCACCGCCACGCCGACCGCGGGACAGCCGTAATGGGCGCGCCGCTCGTCCATCGTCCAGCGCACATCCTCGCCGGCGATCCGGACGATGGGCAGGAGGTTGGCCGCCAGGCGCTCGGCCGGTGTCTGGACTGCCATCGGGAATCCGCCTTGCGTTGACGCTGGTGCCGCGCGGCAATATAAACGGTGTTCATATAGCTGGCAACGGCAGAGGGACCTACCATGACCCACGCGGCGCAGGAATTGGCGAAATCGGCGGGCCAGACGGCGCCGTTCCCGGATGCGAAATCCAGATCCGCCGCGCTCTACGAACGGGCGCTGCGGGTGCTGCCGGGCGGAAACTCCCGCACCACCGTGTTCTTTCCGCCCTATCCCGTCTATGCCGCCCGCGCCTCGGGAAGCCGGGTATGGGATGTCGATGGCGTCGAGCGCATCGACTTCATCAACAACTACTCTTCGCTGATCCACGGCCACAACCACCCTGTGATCGTCGCGGCGGTGATCGCGCAGGCCCAGCGCCTGCTGTCGATCTCGCTGCCGACGGAAGAGGAAATCCAGCTCGCCGAGATCGTCACCGCGCGGCTGCCCGGCGTGGAGCAGGTCCGCTTCTGCAATTCGGGCACCGAAGGGGTGATGTTCGCGATCAAGGCGGCGCGCGCCTATACCGGCAAGGCCAAGATCGCCAAGGTCGAGGGCGCCTATCACGGCAGCGGCGACACCGCCTCGGTCAGCGTGAACCCGTCGCCGGCGCTGTGGGGCGAGCCGGAGACGCCCGCCAGCGTGCTCGGCGCTGGCTCGGGCCCCGGCACCGGCCAGGACACCGTCGTCATCCCGATGAACGATGTGGAGAACACGCGGCGCATCCTGCGCCGTCACGCCGCCGACCTGGCCGGCGTGATCCTCGATCCGCTGGTGAAGAATCTCGGCTATGCCCCGGCCAGCCTCGAATTCGTGACGATGCTGCGCGAGGAGACCGCGGCCTGCGGCGCGATGCTGATCTTCGACGAGGTCTACGCCATGCGGCTGGGCTTCAACGGGGCGCAGGGCGCGCTGGGCGTGCTGCCCGATCTGACCGCCATGGGCAAGATCATCGGCGGCGGGCTTCCCGTCGGCGCCGTCGGCGGCCGGGCCGACATCATGACCAAGCTGTTCGATCCGCGCGGCCCCGCCAAGCTCAGCCATGGCGGCACCTTCAACGCCAATCCGATGACGATGGCGGCCGGCGTGGCGGCGATGGAGCTGTTCGACCGCGCCGCTTTCGACCGGCTGTCCGCGCTGGGCGAGCGGCTGCGCGCCGGCCTGCGCGAGGCGATCCGCATCGCCAAGGTGCCGGGCACGGTCGGCGGCGCGACCTCCATGGTCTCGCTCTTCCACATGGATGTGCAGGTCGCGACCTATCGCGACGCGGTCGCGGCGCGGCGCGGCAACGCGCAGGCCGGCATCCGCGCCGAGACATTCTTCCGCCACATGCTGAATCATGGTGTGCTGATGGCCGCGCCGGGATTCTTCGTGCTCTCCACCGCGATCACCGAGGACGAGGTGGATCACACCATCGAAACCGCCCTGACCGCGCTGAGGAGCATAGAATGATCGAGTCCCACCGCCGCACGCCGTCCGGCAAGTTGCGGGCGCGCGGTGCGGGCGTGCCGTTTTTCGGAACGCCCGGCCCGAACAACGCGATCACGGACGTTGCCGACGTTCAGGTCGGCTATTGCACGCTGATCGAAGGCGACGGGCCGCTCGTGGTCGGCCGGGGGCCGGTCCGCACCGGCGTCACCGCGATCTTTCCGCACGGCCGCAAGCACCCGGGCGCGGCCTGTTATGCCGGCTATTTCAGCATGAGCGGAAACGGCGAAATGTCGGGTGCCGCCTTCATCGAGGAGCGCGGCCGCTTCGACGGGCCCATCACGCTCACCAACACCCATTCCTGCGGCCTGGCGCGCGACGTGACGGCCAAGTGGCTGTTCGAGACGCTGAAGCCGGACGAGAAGAAAGATCAGAACTTCTGGCTGCCGGTCTCGGCCGAGACCTTCGACGGCTTCCTCAGTGACGTGAACGGCCACCATGTGAAGGCCGAGCATGTGATCGCGGCGTTCGAGGACGCCCGCGGCGGCGCCATCGAGGAAGGCAGCGTCGGCGGCGGCACCGGCATGCGCTGCTACGAGTTCAAGGGCGGATCGGGCACGGCGTCGCGCCAAGTCGAGTTCGCGGGCCGGACCTATACGGTCGGCGCGTTCGTGCAGTCGAATTTCGGCAAGCGCCATCTGATGACCATCGGCGGCATTCCGATGGGCCGCGAGATCCCCGTCGGCGCCGAAGAGAGCGACGGCGAGCTGGGCTCGATCATCGGCATCGTCGCCACCGACGCGCCGATGATGCCGCACCAGCTGAAGCGCATGGCGCGACGCAGCGCCTATGGCATCGCACGCTCCGGCGGCATCGCCTCGAACGAATCCGGCGACCTGTTCCTCGCCTTCTCCACCGCCAACCGCACCGCGGTCGAAACCCATGACGGCCTCTTGACCGCGACCTATGTCGGCGAAGCGGCGATGAGCCGGTTCTACGAGGCGACTATCGAGGCGATGGACGAGGCGATCCTCAACAGCATCTTCGCCAACGCCACGATGATCGGCCGCGACGGCCATCGCTCGCCGGGCCTGCCGGTCGCCCGCGTCCAGGACATCCTGCGCCGTCACAACCGTCTCGCCGAGGTCTGACGCGCGTCCGCGAAAGACGCGCCTTCCGCCTCGCGGCCGGCGGATCAGAAATTCCGGCTGAGCTCCACGCCATAGACGCGGCCGAGCGACGTCGCGATGGCGCCATTGCCGAACTTGAACTGGGCGATCCGGTCGTCGGTGAGGTTGTCGATATAGCCCATCAGGCGCGTCGAATCCTCCAGCTCCACGCCACCCGTCAGATCCAGCTTGTTGAGGGTCTGGTAGGACGTGGCGGTATCGAGCTGGCCGCCGCTCTCGCTGCGGTAATGGATGGAGCCGATCAGCGCGATCGTGCTGCTCAGCGGGTAATGCGCGTCGAGCCCGGCGTTGAAGGTATAATTGCGCGTATAGGGGATGAGGCGGTCGGTGAAGGCGACGCCGTTCTGGATGCCGGAATATCTCGGATCGAGCCAGCCGCCGCTGATATTGCCGTTCAGCCAGTCGTTGAAGTGCATCAGCGCTTCCAATTCCGCGCCCCAGGTGCGCCCGGTGCCGACATTGGTCAGATAGGTGAAGCCGAAGCAGTTGCACGGATCGTTCTGGGCAAGAACGAGATGGTCCTGCTCCATGTAGAAGACGTCGCCGTTGAGGCCGAGATCGCCGTCGAATGCCAG
>DASWOE010000166.1:0-15689 GCA_036398875.1 Rhizomicrobium sp. | reverse complement strand
GGCATGGGTGCGCTCGATGTTCTGGTGCGCGTGCCTGGCCATCATCTTGGCGACGTCCTGCGCGAAGGCGGTGCGGTCCCAGTGCGAGACCATGTCGGGCGCGATGGAGTCCTTCAGCGCGGCGGCGAACAGGCCTTCCTTGCCGCCGAAATAGCGGTTGATCAACGCCGCATCGGCGCCGGCCTCGGCCGCGATGTCGCGCAGGAAAGCGCCGTCATAGCCGGATTTGGCGAAATGCGCCTTGGCGGCGGCCAGGATGGCGGCGCGCGTCGCCTCGGCGTCGCGCTTGCGCGCGGCGGGACGCTCCGGAGCCAGGGTCACCACATTTGTCATTCTGGGATGACAAGCTGCCGGGCAATGGAGGCTATGTCAACGGGGAATGACTTTCTGGACTTCGGGCGGACCTCGCCTACCAGATGCTGCGGTCTCGGGGCGGGCGATCACATCGTACTGTTTTCGAGTCTCGGTCTGGCGTTCGCCAAGCTGGCCGGTCCTTCCGCAATGTCGCACCGCCGGCCCCGCTTGGGCTATCGTTCGGGTCCGGCATTTACATATGACGGCCAAGCCGCTGGCCAAGGTCGCGGCGCCCGACGCGGATCTTTCCGCCGATGACGTGGTCCGGCTGCTCCATTGCCTTCGCCTGCAAATGGTGGCCTTCGACGACGCCCTGTGGCAGCACGATGCCGGATTGCTGGATAAGATATGTTTCGAAACCACGCGGCTGAATACGGCCAGGATGCTGGCAAATCCAGCGATGAGAGCGACCTGGACCCTGCTTCGACCGCGGATCACGCCGCACCTGGTCGATCGCATCGAACAGCTCGTCATTCACGGCACGCCGCTTGCGCGTCCGAGGGATTGGGCTTCGGCCTGGAAGCAGGCCCATGCGGACGTGCCCGTCGGTTCCGGTCCCATGAACGCGGTCGCCGCCATGCCGAAGGCCGCGAAACGGCAGGCGCGGCCCGCCCGCAACGAAAAAGGGCGGTCCGCGAGGACCGCCCTTTTCAGGTGTTCGAGATCGCTCAGCCGCCGAGGTCGATGACCGCACGGCGGTTCTGCGGCTCGCGCACGCCCGGGCCGGTCGAGACCAGCGGATCGTGGAACGACTTGCCGACGATGTCGATGCCGCCGCCGTCCAGGCCTTCGCGGACCATCTCGTCCTTGACCGACTGGGCGCGGCGTACCGACAGTGCCTGGTTGTAGGTGTCCGAGCCGACCGTGTCGGTGTGACCGGTGACCAGCACCTTGACGAAGCCGTTGGATTTCGCCGCGCGCACGGCTTCCTCGATCACTTCGACGGCCTTGTCCGTGAGGTTCGACTTGTCGAAGTCGAAGAACACGATGAACGTCTTCACCGGCGCCGGGGGCGGCGGCGGGGGAGGCGGCGGCGGAGGAGGAGCGGGCGGCGGCGGCGTTTCGTCGCCGAACTTGTAGCTGATGCGCAGGCGCGCCGTATCGTTCGTCAGCCGCAGCGATACCGGCCCGCCGAACAGGAGGTCCTGGCGCCCCAACTCGTCGTGCAGGTACTCGACGCCGAGGATCCAGTGCGGGTCCCAGGCCCATTCGATGCCGCCGCCCGCGGTCCAGCCGTCGGTGTTGCCCGATCGGAACCCGCCCGCGAGGGGAATGAAGTTGGCGCGATCGAGATTCGTGCCCACCCAGCCGCCGGTGACGTAGAAGAGCGTATCCGGCGTGGCATAGCCGAGGCGGCCGCGCACGCTGTAGCGCAGGTCATAGCGCGTCGCGAATTGCTCGCCGCCGACACCGCCGCTCAGATGGCGCGCGGTCTCGTTCAGCGCCGAGAGATCGCCTTCGAGGCCGATGAGGAAACTGTCGGACGCCATCCAATTGTAGCCGAGCTGGCCGCCGCCGCTGAACGACGTCGATGACAAGTCGAATTTGGAGGGATAGGCAGGGATGCGCACATCGGTGCTGCCCCAGGTGCCGCCGGCGTGACCGCCGATATAAAAGCCCGACCAGCCATCGACCGGCTGGGCCATGGCTGCAGTGGCGGCCGCCGCCGCGAATAGAATCGTCGCGGACGCAAGATATACGCGGTTCATAGTCCCCTCATGTTCGGTCCAGATAGCGCAGCGCCGGCTCGCCGGCCGCGAGGGTAAGCCACCCCCGCGTGCATGAGGGAAAGCGCCCGTGCGCCGTTTGGTTCCGCAACGCGCGGAACTTTGCCGCCTTCCATCGCGCGGTGTGACGACGCATGCGAATCTGCGATATCGTTCGTCCGGCAATTCAGGGGCTTGCGGCGTGGGCGATCTCGAGCGGCGGCGCATCCAGGTGGTGCGCGATCACATGCATCTGGAAACCGTGCATGACTGGGACGGCGTGCTCGCGACCTTCGAGCATCCGCATTACGACATCAATGACGGCGGCGCGGTGTTCGTGGGCGAGGAGGCGGTGCGGCGCTATTTCGCGGCGTCGCGGACGCCCTTTCCCGACCAGGGCAACGAGGTCATCGCCATCGCCGCGGCGGGCGACACCGTGCTGGTCGAGTTCTGGCTGACGGGGACGCATCTGGGGCCGCTGAAGCGCGGCGGCCGCACCATCGCGCCGACCGGCAAGACGTTCCGCGTGCGCATGGCCGCGACGTTCGAGTTCAAGCCGGGCTCGGACAAAATCGTCTGCGAGCGGCCCTATATCGACCCGGGCGCGGTGGATCGGGCGCTGGGGATCGGGTGATCTCGACTTGTCATGGCGCTCGAATGCGGGCCGTGACACCGACGCTCAATATACCACCACGCTGCGGATCGATTTGCCTTCCTCCATCAGGTGGAAGGCGTCGTTGATCTTCTCCAGCGGCAGGACGTGGGTGATCATCGGATCTATCTGGATCAGGCCCTTCATGTACCAATCGACGATCTTGGGCGTGTCGGTGCGGCCGCGCGCGCCGCCGAAGGCGGTGCCGCGCCATACCCGCCCGGTCACGAGCTGGAACGGCCGGGTCGCGATCTCGGTGCCCGAGGGCGCCACGCCAATGATGACGCTCTCGCCCCAGCCGCGGTGGCAGGCTTCCAGCGCCTGGCGCATCACGGTCACGTTGCCGGTGCAGTTGAAGGTATAATCCGCGCCGCCGTCGGTCAGCGCGACGAGATGGGCGACGAGATCGCCATCGACCTTTTTCGGATTCACGGAAAGCGTCATGCCGAAACGCTCGCCCCAGGCCTTCTTGTCGTCGTTGAGATCGACGCCGACGATCATCTGCGCGCCGACCAGCTTCAGCCCCTGGATCACGTTGAGCCCGATGCCGCCCAGCCCGAAGACGATGGCGTTCGAGCCCGGCTTGACCTTGGCGGTGTTGATGACCGCGCCGACGCCGGTGGTGACGCCGCAGCCGCAATAGCAGGCCTTGTCGAACGGCGCGTCGTCGCGGATCTTCGCCACCGCGATCTCGGGCAGCACGGTGTAGTTCGAGAAGGTCGAGCAGCCCATATAGTGATGCACGAGCCGGCCCTTGTAGGAGAAGCGCGAGGTGCCGTCGGGCATCAGGCCCCTGCCCTGGGTGGCGCGGATCGCGGTGCACAGATTGGTCTTGCCGGAGAGGCATGATTTGCACTGGCGGCATTCGGGCGTGTAGAGCGGGATGACGTGGTCGCCCGGCTTGACGCTGGTCACCCCGGCGCCGACCTCGCGCACGATGCCCGCGCCTTCATGGCCGAGGATGGAGGGGAACAGGCCTTCGGAATCCAGGCCTGACAGCGTGTACTGATCGGTGTGGCAGATCCCGGTGGCCATGATCTCGACCAGCACCTCGCCGGCCTTGGGCCCGTCAAGGTCGAGCTCGACGATTTCCAGGGGTTTCTTCGCTTCGAAGGCAATGGCGGCGCGGGTTTTCACGTGACGTGTCCTGGGCTGGCGACGGCATTTGCTAGCCCATTGCCGGGAATTTGTCGAAACCGAAAGCGAACCGGACTCCGTCTTGGAATTGCCATCCCGGCTTCATGTAACGAAACCAGTTTCCAGGCGTTAAGGAACGCGTACCGAGGAACCCACCATGCATTTCGATATCGTGACGATCCAGCCGCTGATCGCGTTGATCTTCGGCATCCTGATTCTGATAGTCCCGCGGATTCTCAACTACCTGATCGCCATCTATCTGATTCTGATCGGGATATTGGGACTGTTCCCGCATCTGCTCAGCCACCTTTCCGTCTAGCACGCAACCAACCGGCGCGCCGGGCCGTTTCCTTTCGACTTGGAGCAGGCGCGCCCGCGCGCTTTGCAAGAACGGAGGACACCCATGTCCGCGACGACAGACAAGAAGACCCCCGAAGCGAAACAGAAGCTGGAAGACAAGATCGACCGGCAGATGGAGGATTCCTTTCCGGCGTCCGATCCGCCGTCCTTTTCGGGCGGCAAGCACATCATCGGCGCCCCTGCCGAGCGCGAAAGCGACTCGCCGACGCCGGACACCCATGCGGTGAAGGAAGCCGAGAAGAAGGTGAAAACCGGCGACGCCGCCGTGCCGCACACCTATTAACGGCCCAAAACTCCATCGGACGCGGGCGCCCCGTTGGGCGCCCGCGTCCGGCTGTAAGCATAGATGAAGAATTGAATATTGCCATTCGTCCGATATAGACTTCCCTGTATTTTGAAGTCCGTATCGGGAGGGCGCCATGGCGAGAAAAACCAAAGTCAAAACCGCGCGGGTGAAGCTCAAAACGGCAGCCAGGCCCATACGCCTCGCCGATGAGGGCGATTGCAACGATCCGACCGTCCTGACGACGAGCGTCAGTGTTCCGTTCGGCAATCCGCAGCCGCGACCGAACTGCGGCACGCCATCGGCCACGGAAGAAGGCGACGCGATGGATGCGGCGAAGGACGCGTTCAAAGCCATTGCCGCCGCCTATTGCGCGAAGGGCAAGTGCCACAATCCCAGTCCCGGGTGCCTCTCCACGGTGTCGAACCTGGCCCTGGAGAATTTGGGTGTCGTCGCGGTCGGCGAAGGCGAAATGAAAAAATGCGCGATCAAATTCAAGGTGACGGGAAGCATCGCCTGTCACTGCGGCAGCACCGTCTGAAAGACCGCAAGGCCCGCGCGTAGCGTCTATTCGGCGGCTTTCGCTTGCGTCTTGCCGCGCGCGATCCGCTCTTGCGCCATGCGGTCGGCGATGACGTTGGTCGGTTGGCCGTCCCTGGCGGCGCGGGAGAAGATCGCAGAGAGCGTGTTGGCGATGGCGAGGACGCGGCGGTTCACGTCCTCGTCGCTCCAGTTCTCGATCTGCGCCGCGACGCGGATGATGCCGCCGCCGTTGATCACGTAATCGGGCGCATAGAGGATACCGCGATCGCGCAGCATCGCGCCGTGGGGATCGCGGGCAAGTTGATTGTTGGCACCGCC
The DNA here is from genome assembly GCA_036398875.1 of Rhizomicrobium sp. Taxonomy (GTDB): domain Bacteria; phylum Pseudomonadota; class Alphaproteobacteria; order Micropepsales; family Micropepsaceae; genus Rhizomicrobium. Next base: position 10,336 of record DASWOE010000166.1, on the reverse strand, counting down.
GGCGACGACTTTCGCGCGAAGGCGCGGGATCGACCGCTCGTCCAGGATCGCGCCGAGCGCATTGGGCGAGAGCACGTCGCATTGCGCGGTCACGATCGCGTCGGGATCGGCAGCGGCGGCGCCGAGCGTCTCGACCGCCTCTTTGACCGCGGCGGCATTGGTGTCGGCGACGATCAGCCGGGCGCCTTCGGCATGCAGCCGCCTGGCCACGCCCATGCCGACCTTGCCCAGGCCCTGGATCGCGATGCGCAGGCCCTTGGTGGTATCGACATGCAGGCGATGCTTCACCGCGGCCTTCAATCCCGAGAACACGCCGAGCGCCGTTGCCGGGCCGCTGTCGCCGCCGGCCCTGCCCGGCTGGTCGTAGCCGGCGATGAACTTCGTGCCGCGCGCGATCACCGGCATGTCGGCCGGCAGCACGCCGACATCCATCGCGGTGACATAGCGGCCGCCGAGCGTGTTGATGGCCTGCGCATAGGCGGCGAATTTGGCGTCCGACTTGCCGGTCGCGGGATCGCCGAGGATCACCGCCTTGCCGCCGCCCAGCGGCAGGTCGGCGATGGCGTTCTTGTAGGACATGCCCTTCGACAGGCGCAGCGCGTCGGTGAGCGCCGCGTCGGCATCCGCATAGGGATACATCCGCGTGCCGCCGCAAGCAGGCCCCAACGCGGTCGAATGGATGGCGATGATGGCTTTGAGACCCGTGGCCTTGTCGTCGAAGAAGGCGACGGCCTCGTGATGGTCGAAATCGGGGGAGTCGAACACGTTCATTATTCCGCGGCCTCCGTGACCGGCAGGGGCGCCGCAAGCTCGGCCGGCGTCATGTGCAGGCGGCGCAGAAGCGCGGCCTCCCGCGTCTTCGCCTTGGCGGCGTTGGCGTCCTTGATATGGCCGTAGCCTTTGATCTCCAGCGGCAGCTCGGCGAGCGCGACCGCCGTCGAATGATTGGCCGGGGTCAGGCTCGATGCGATCTCGCCCAGGAGCGCCTCGAAATCGGCGATCATCCGCACTTCCAGCTTGCGCTCGGGATTGCGGGCGAAGATGTCGGCCCAGGTGCCCCGCAGGCGCTTGAGCGATGCCAGCACGCGGAAGGCGCCCATCATCCAGGGCCCGAACTCCATCTTGCGCGGCCTGCCCGTGTTCGGATCGGTGGCGCCGAAGATCGGCGGCGCGAGGTGGAAGGAGAGCGTGAACTTGCCCTCGAACTCCTCATGCAGCGTCTTGTGGAAATGGCCGTCGGTGTAGAGCCGCGCGACTTCGTACTCGTCCTTGTAGGCCATCAGCTTGAACAGCGCCTTTGCGGCAGCTTCGGCGAGGCCGTGCTTGCCCGGCGTGCGGGCCGTTTCGGCGAGACGGATGCGCGCGATGGCGCCGCGGTAGCGCGCGGCATAGGCGGCATTCTGGTAGCCGGTCAGGAATTCGGCCCGGCGCGCCAGAATCTCGTCCAGGCCCTGCGCCGGCTGCGGCGCATCCGCCTTGTCGAGGCCGGCCAGTTTCAGGATCTTTGGCCGGTCGTGGGCGGCGAGGCGGCCGAGCCTGAACGCGCGCTGGTTCGCCTTCACCGCGGCGCCGTTGATCTCGATGGCTTTCAGGATCGCGTCCTCGCCGATCGGGATCTCGCCGAGCTGATAGGCATAGCCGGTGAGCAGCATGTTGGCATAGATCGTGTCGCCGAGCAGGCGCAGCGCCAGCTCCTCGGCATCGATGCTCTCGATGCGGCGGCTGGCGCGCGCGATGCGGGCGCGCATCGCCGCCATGTCGTAGTCGATGGTGTTGTCGGTGACGAAGGCCGCCGTCGGCGTCAGCCCGTCATTGATCACCGAGACGGTGCGCGCGCCGTCCAGATAGCCGAAGGTGTCGGGCTTGGCCGACATGACGATGTCGCAGCCGATCAGCACGTCGGCCTGGCCGGTCGGCACGCGCGGGCCGTGGATGCGCGTCTTGTGCGCCGCGACGCGCACGAAGCTCGTGACCGCGCCGCCCTTTTGCGCCAGGCCCATCATGTCGAGCGTGGCGGCGGTCTTGTCTTCGATATGCGCCGCGGTGCCCAGGATGGCGCCGATGGAGGTCACGCCGGTGCCGCCGATGCCGCCGATCACGATGTTGAACGGCGCCTTGCCGACATCGGGCAGCGCGGGCTGCGGCATGTCGAAATGCGCGTTGGCGGCGCCGTTCTTGGCGCGGGTCTTCAAGGATCCGCCATGCACGGTCACGAAAGAGGGGCAGAAGCCCTCGACGCAGGAGAAGTCCTTGTTGCAGGAGGACTGGTTGATCTTACGCTTGCGGCCGAACTCGGTCTCCAGCGGCTCGACGCTCACGCAATTCGAGGTCTTGGAGCAGTCGCCGCAGCCCTCGCAGACCAGCTCGTTGATGAAGGCGCGCTTGGGCGGATCGACCATCAGGCCGCGCTTGCGGCGCCGGCGCTTCTCGGCGGCGCAGGTCTGGTCGTAGATCATCACCGTGACGCCGGGGATCTCGCGCAGCTGCTTCTGCACCGCGTCGAGGTCGCGGCGATGCTCGATGCGCGTGCCGGCCGGGAAGTCGGCGACCGAATGCTTTTCCGGCTCGTCGCTCATGATGATGAGCTTCTTGATGCCTTCGGCGGACACCTGCGCCGCCATTTCCGCCACCGTCAGCTCGCCATCGACATGCTGGCCGCCGGTCATCGCCACCGCGTCGTTGTAGAGCAGCTTGTAGGTCATGTTCACACCGGCCGAGACGGAGGCGCGGATGGCGAGGATGCCGGAATGGAAATAGGTCCCGTCGCCCATGTTGGAGAAGACGTGGCTGCGCGTGGTGAAGGGCGCGGCGCCGATCCAGGGCGTGCCTTCGGCGCCCATCTGGGTGAAGAGGGCGGTATGGCGCTGCGGCTGCCAGGTCACCATGTAGTGGCAGCCGATGCCGGCCAGGCCGATCGAGCCTTCGGGCACCACGGTCGAGGTGTTGTGCGGGCAGCCGGAACAGTAGAACGGCGCGCGCTCATACAGCGCGGTCATGCCGTCCTGTTCGCGGTGCTTCTGTTCGAGGCGGCCGACCAAAGCGCGGATGCGCGGCGTCCAGGCGTCCTCGCCGATGATCTTCGCCACGGCTTCCGCGACGCGGCCGGCGTCGAGATCGAGGATCGAGCGGATGAACGGCTTGCCGTCGCGCCCCTGCTTGCCATAGACCCGCGGGCGCTTCTCCGAAGTCATGTTGAAGAGGACGGATTTGACCTGGGCCTCGATCAGGTCGCGCTTTTCCTCGATGACGAAGATTTCTTCGAGGCCATAGGCGAAGCGCTGGATCTGGGTCGGCTCGATAGGCCAGGTCATGCCGATCTTGAGCACGCGCAGGCCGAGCGCCGCCGCCTCCTTGTCGCCGATGCCCAGATCGTCGAGCGCCTGGCGCAAATCGAGATAGGATTTTCCGGCGGTGACGATGCCGATGCGCGGGGTCTCGCTGTCCATCACCAGGCGGTTGAGGACGTTGATATGGGCGAAGGCGAGGACGGCCGGGATCTTGTGCTCGCGCAGCCGCTTTTCCTGCGCCTGCGGATTGTCGCCGAGGCGGATGGAAAGCCCATCCTTCGGAAGCGGGAAGCCGAACGGCCGCACGATCGGCACGCGGTGGGGATGCACCTCCACCGTCGCCGAGGCGTCCATCGTCTCGGCCAGCGCGATCATCGACACCCAGGTGCCGGCCCAGCGCGACAGCGCCCAGCCATAGATGCCGAAATCGAGCACTTCCTGGATGCCGGCCGGGTTGAGCACGGGGATCTCGGCATCGACCATCGCGTATTCGCTCTGGCTCGGCAGGGTCGAGGATTTGCAGGCGTGGTCGTCGCCGAGCACCGCGAGCACGCCGCCCTTGGCCCAGGTGCCGGCGGCGTTGGCGTGCTTGAAGGCGTCGCCGGAGCGATCGACGCCCGGCGCCTTGCCGTACCACATGCCGAAGACGCCGTCATATTTGGCGCCCGGATAGAGATTGGCCTGCTGGCTGCCCCACACCGCGGTCGCCGCCAGATCCTCATTGAGGCCCGGCTTGAAGACGATGTTGTGCTTGTCGAGGAACTTGCCGGCGCGCCAGAGCTGCTGATCGAGGCCCCCGAGCGGCGAGCCGCGATAGCCGGAGACGAAGCCGGCGGTGTTCAAGCCGGCGCGGCGATCCAGTTCGTGCTGCATGAACGGCAGGCGCACCAGCGCCTGGATGCCGGTCAGGAACACCCGGCCGGTCTCCACCGCATATTTGTCGTCGAGCGACAGGGGCATCAATGTCATGCGACGATCCTTGGATGCCCCCAGGGGGGGTAGAACCGAGTCTTTGCGAAAGTTGCTCGACCATAGCCGGTAAAAGCCGCAATGGGCTTGCGTTTTTGAAGCCGGCTGCCGCAACACTGGTGCGAGCGGAGCGCAGGGCACGCAATAAAAAGCGACCGTGCAACCAGCGCTTTACAGACAAATCGCCCGGCGTTCTATTGCCGCCATGCCCGGCCTCGACACGCTTCGCTCAAAGCATCCGGAGATCCGCCCGGATTTCACCATCGCCCAGCATTGGGAGCGCTATGGCGCCGTCGCGCACGGCGTCTGGAAGACCTTGTATGAGCGCCAGGCCAAGGTCCTGCCCGGGCGGGCCTGCGGCGAATATCTGGACGGCCTCAAGAAGCTCGCTCTGGTGTCGGACCAGATTCCCGATTTCGAGCGGCTGTCGGACGGGCTGGAGAAGCTGACCGGCTGGCGCGTGGTCGCGGTGCCGTCGCTGGTTCCCGACGAGATCTTCTTCGACCATCTGGCCAACCGGCGCTTCCCCGCCGGCCAGTTCATCCGCCGGCCCGACCAGCTCGATTATATCGAGGAGCCGGACGTCTTCCACGACGTGTTCGGCCATGTGCCGATGCTGGCCCATCCGGTGTTCGCCGACTACATGCAGGCCTATGGCAAGGGCGGGGTGCGGGCGCTGAACGAATTCCATGCGCTGAAGAACCTGGCGCGGCTTTATTGGTACACGGTGGAGTTCGGCCTGATCGACAGCACGGACGGCCTGCGCATCTACGGTTCGGGGATCGTGTCGAGCCGGGCGGAGTCGATCTATGCGGTCGAAAGCCCCTCGCCCAACCGGATCGGCTTCGATTTGGAGCGGGTGATGCGCACCGACTACCGCATCGACGATTTCCAGGAGAGCTATTTCGTCATCGAGAGTTTCGATCAGCTGTTCGCCGAGACCTACAAGGACTTCGCCGCGCTCTATGCCAAGCTTGAGGGCGGCGCGACCCACAAGCCCGGCGACATCCTGGCGAGCGACTGGCTACATCACCGCGGCACCCACAGCTACATCGGCGGCAGCCACGCGGCGTAGTAGCTAGGCGATCTCCGTTCTGATCAAATGGCCGTCAGCTTTTTCGATGATGCCGAGCAACTGTTTCGCCAGCATATGCTTCAACGCCGTTTCCATCGTTGACACGTCGATCGCGTCACCGCTGCGAAAAGCCTGATCAGCCTTTTCGAGGGCGTCGAAATAGGCCGACCGATCCTCCTGAATTTGCTGCGGTATGGTTGGACTTCCTGGAAGCTCGATCTTCAGTCCGATGCAGAGGACCAAATAAGATACAACTCTGCTTGTCCGCCCGTTGCCATCGTCAAAGGGATGTATCCAGTTCAAACGCCACATGACATATGCCGCGAGATGCAGAGGTGTACGCTCATGCAAATTGTTGTTTACGTAGTCGCACAGCTCTTGGACGAGATGCGGTTCGGGCGGTTGATGTCTGCTCTTGGATATCTTGACGGTCGTCGTTCGCCACTGGCCAGGCTAGCGACCAGCCCTTCGACCGCAATTGATTGGAGTTGCTGGATCAAACCCGGTCTGAGCGCAAACGGGCGCTCCGGGTCCAGATAATACCTGATGGCCTCGATCGTCGCATCATACTGACGAAAGCCATTCTCGACTTCGCGCTTGCCGCAACTAGGAGTGCGCCGCCCCATTGCCTTTGCCTGCCGCCGGCGGGAGCGCGGGAGGGTCGGTCGGCGCGTGGGTCTCGCCCCGTCCCAGCCGCCCCATGATCAGCGGCACCAGCCCGGCCAGGCTGCCGCCCAATCCGCCTTCGCCCATCGTCAGCGCCAGGTTCTCCGGCATGAAGCGCTGGGTGCCGTCGGCGAGCGCGCGGATCGCGTTGATCAGCGCCGTCTGGTCCTTGCCGACCGCCTGCTGCTGCGCTTGCAGGCCCTTGGCGATGGCGAGGCCGTCGGCCTCCGTCTTCACCGCGCTGGCGCGGCCGACTTTTTCCAGGCGATAGGATTCGCCGTCGGCTTCCGCCTGCACGCCCTGGGCCTTGTTCCTGGCGATGTCGATGCCGACCGAAGACCGCGCCAGCTCGCTCTGCATGTCGGCCTTGCCGCGGCTGGCTTCGAGCTCCAGGCGTTCGCCCTGCGCGCGCTCCTCGGCCTTGTAGGTTTCCTGCTGCTGGTTGGCGATCTCGCGCGTCGTGAGCACATCGACGAGCGCCTGCGGGAAGACCACGTCCTGGATGTACACGCCCCGCGTCTCGACGCGATATTCCTTGAGCTTCTCGGTGATGTGGGCCTGCGCCTGGGCCTGCACGTCCTGGCGCTTCTCGATGAAGTCGATCGCCGGCATGGATTGCAGCTTGTCGCGGAAATGATTGCCGACCGCGGCCTGCAGCACCTCGGTGACGAGGTTCAGCATGGTGCCGACGATGGAGATCACCTTGGGCGCCTCGGTGTCGGGCACATGGATCTGCACCTGCAGGTCGATGTTGAAGACGAAGCCTTCCTTCGACTTCGCCGTGATCTGCTTCAGACCCTTGTCGAGATTGTGCGCCGTCGATGACGCATCGGCCCAGTTCAGCGTCAGGATGAAGGTGGGCACGACTTCCGCCGAATAGCAGCGCGGATTGATCGCGTATTTGCCGGTGCGCAGCGGCTCCTGCCAGATGCCGCGATGGCCGGGGCGCACCAGGCTGCCGAACTTGAAATCGGCGCCGGACGTGTCTTCGGTGGCGAGGCCGACATAGGCCTTCAGGACCGCGACCTCGCCCTGGTTCACCACCAGCATCGGCACCATCTCGACCGAGACCAGGAACGGATTGAGGTTGTAGGCGCCGTACATCAACGGATCGTGCTGCAGGCCGATGCGGCCGCCGCGGTCGAGGAAGGCCTGGAAGTCCTGGTAGTTGTTGTGGTCCTCGTTCTTCACCGCGAGGATCGCTTCCACCAGGTCGCTGTCCTTGGCCGCGGGATTTCTTTCGAGCGCGTCGAGATCGGCGAAATCGCCGATGCGGTTGGCGATGGCGCCCTTGGGCAGCGGCGGGCCGTCATAGGTCGTCACGATGCCGATCATGTCGATGACCTTGCCGTCCTGGAAGAATTTCGGCTCGATGCGCACGACGCCGAGTTGGACCGGCTCCAGGCCGAAGGATTCCGGCTTCAACCGGCCGAGCTTTTCGAGGGCGGCATATTTGTCGTCGATCGGCACGCCATAGACGGTATCCTTGGTGATGACGAGGAAGCCGACGGGATGAATGGGCACGACGGTGCCGGGCGGCAGGACCGGGCGCTGCACGCCCTTCTGGCCGCCGCCGCGCACGAAGGCGTCGATGTCCTGGAAATTGCCGAAGGACGGCTTGTAGGTGCCCGACTTGGCGCCGATCGGCAGCGACTCGCCGACCTGGGCGATGACGACGCCGATCTGGCCGGCCGGAATCTGCACCATGGGATGGCGCGTCACGTCGTAGAGCGGCCAGAGCTTGAACTGCACGCCGGGCATCAAAAGATGGGACTGATAGCCGGCCTCGCCTTCGAAGGCGATGGCGTTGCCGGCGCCGAGCTTGCGGGCGGCGAAGCGCTTGCGCAGCAGGCCGACTTCCGTCGGGCCGATGGTGCGGATCGAGCGCAGCATCACCAGAAGCACCAAAACCGCGGCGGCAAGCGCGAGACCCGAGACGAACGGGTGCGCGACGATGAATTCTGCAATTCTGTCCATGGACCGGCCCTTTCGAAAATCCGCAAATCGATATGCGGTCGCTTTCGGGGGCGAACCTTAATCTTCGCCTCAGGCGCGAAAAACGGCGAAATTTATTTTCCGGGCCCTTGAAGCCGGCGCCGCGGGCACCCATTGCCCCCTACAGCAGGTCGGCGAGCAGCGGACGGTAGTCCGTCATGGCGCGCAGATAGTCGCCGATTTCGGCGCGCGGCACGAAAACGAGTTCGGCCATCTCGTCGTCGTCGCGGCCGGCAAAGGCCTCAAGCGCGCCGGCGCGCGTGAGCGACGTCTCGACATCGGCGATGACGAGGACGTTCGAGGTGCTCGACAGCACCACGCCCAGCCCGGTCATCGGTCCGAGTGCGGCCGCGCCGATGCCGGTCTCTTCGCGAATCTCCTTCAGCGTGTTGGTTTCGAAATTCGCGCCCGCGCCCAACATCTCGTCGGGCTGGAACGCGCCGCCGATGAGATCGACCGTGCCGTTCACCATCCGCTTGCCGAAGACATGATGCCCGTCGGCGGTGCGCAGAAGCGCCGCGGTCGAAATGTGATGATAGGGGCCGTGCCCCCGCGCGACGTGTTCGTCCCACAGCTGCCGGATCGTCACGATGTGGCGGAACGCGATCGTGCCCAGATGCAGGCGTGCGCCGGAGACCAATTCCGCCAGATCGAGCAGCCGGAAATGCGTGCCGTCCCAGAGCCGGTGAGCGCGCGCCGCGGCCGCGGCGACGCGCTCCTCCCAGATCGGCCGGACGAGGAATTCGTAGTCGTCGGCGGCGCGCCATTGCGCAACGCCGAGGTCCAGATCGAACCCGCCCGGATCGAACGGACCTTTGAGCAGGATGCGCGGCTCGTACATCTCCGGCGTTTCCTCAGCCGGCCGGCAGCGGCGCCTGCGGCACGGTTTCCCAGAACTGCGCATCGTGGCCGAAGAAGATGCGCGCGCCCTCGCTTTGCATCCGGCGCAGCAAATGCAGGCTTTCGAGCATCTGGTCGCGATTATAGACGCTGCCCGGCAGATGCAGCGTGTCGAGCGTGCGCTTGAGATAGCAGCAGTCGGCCGCCAGCACGATGGGGCCGCCGCCGGTCACGACGCGCAGCGACTGGTGGCCGGGGGTGTGGCCGGGAGTCGGAAACGCCACCACGGTGCCGTCGCCGAACAGGTCGAGTTCGCCTTCGATCTCGCGCATGGCGGCCATGCGGTCGTAATGGGCCGGATTGTAGATGCCGGCGGCCTGGGTGTTGGGTCGCTGCGCCGCGCGCCACTCCTTGGCGTGGACGATCATCGTCGCGTCGGGGAATGCGTTGTTGCCGCCGCAATGGTCGTAATGCAGGTGCGAATTCACGACATAGCGGATGTCGGATGGCACGAGGTGCAGCAATGCGAGCTGGGAAACGATGTCGGCGCCCCGCGGCAGATCGACCTGCCAATTGTCCGCGTCGCGGCCGAGCAGGCGATGCTTGTCCTGGGCGATGGCGATGTGCAGGCCGGTATCGAACAGCACCCTGCCCTGTTCGTGCACGACGAGATAGGCGGGCACGGGCACGGTGATGCTGCCGCTCTCGCCTTCGAGGAAACCGCTGCGCGCGCCGGTGACGGCGCCGCAGGCGAAGGCGAAGAGCCGGGCCGCCATGTCAGGGGCCTCCCAGCGCGGCGAGGACTTCGCCTTCGGTCAGGATCTGGGGCAGCAGGTTCGGCCGGGCGGCGCCGGGCGCGTAGTAGAGATAGAGCGGCACGCCGGATCGTCCGTGGGCGGATAAAAGCGCGGTGATCGCCGGATCGCGGCGCGTCCAGTCGGCGACGAGATAGGCGATGTGCCTGTCCGCGAACGCCTGGCGGACGGCGGCGCCCGACAGCGCGGTCTCGTCGTTGACCAGACAGGTGATGCACCAGGCCGCCGTCGCGTTGACGAAGACGGGCCGGTTCTGCGCCCTGAGCGCCTCCAGGCGCGCGGCGGAATAGGCTTCCGACGGAATGCCGGTGACGTTGACGCTGCCGGGCTGTGCCGGCGCGGATCGGAGAAAGGACAGGCAGGAGAGCGCCGCGACGATGGCGATCAGCGTCGCCAGCGCGCCGATGCCGCGGCCGCGCGGCGACGCGCTGCGGCTGGCGCCCCAGATCCAGGCGCCGAAGCCGGTCACGACCATCGCCGCCAGCACGGCGGCGACGGCGTTGGCGGCGGCCTGCTGCGCCAGGACCCAGACCAGCCAGGCGGCGGTGCCGTACATCGCGAAGGCCAGCGCCTGCTTGAAGCGCAGCATCCAGGCACCGGGACGCGGCAGCGCACGCATCAGCACGGGCGAGACGCCGACCGCCACGAAGGGCGCCGCGAAGCCGATGCCGAGCGCGAGGAAGATGGCG
>DASWOE010000165.1:0-1983 GCA_036398875.1 Rhizomicrobium sp. | reverse complement strand
CATAGGTGCGGTCGATCTGGTTGCGCAAATTCTGCTCGGCGACGTACCAGGCCTGTTTGAGGCCGCCGTCGCGGCACGAGGCGAGCTCGGCCGGCGCCGTCGCGCCCCAGCGCCGCTCGATGCATTGATAGGGATCGAACGACATCTGGAACAGGCGCTGGCGCGCCTCCTCATAGCCCATGGCGACGCGAGTCCCGTCGCTCTTCACATATTCGACCTGGCAGGCGGCGGTGTCGCGCTCATAGGTCTGCATCAGGTCGCCGGCGAGATCGCTGCCCGTGTAGTTCAAATGCGGATTGGACCTCAGGTACATCGTGACGAACCGCTCCACGGTGTCGCGCAGTTCCTTGAACGCGGTCTTCAGCCGCGCGTCGCGCGACGGCGTCGAATAGGTCTCCCAATCGCCCTCGGTGCCGTAGATGTTGGGCGGCAGCCGTTCCGGTTCGGGGCGCTTCTCGATCCCCACCCCGATCGCGAGATCGACCGCCTGTTCGCGATAGTGCAGGTCCGAGCAGTTCGACTGCACCATGTCGTGCACCTCTTCGACCGGATCGAAGCGCAGCTTGCCGTCGGCCAGCTTGGCGCGCACCCAATCGTAGTAGTCGAGCGTTTCGCCGTTCAGCGCGAAAGTCCCGCGTGCCCAGTCCGCATCGGAGGGCCTGCGGCCGCTGCCGTAGAACTGTTCGGTGGAGAAATCGGCGATCTCCGTATTGCGCGCCGGCTCGGCATGGCCGCCGCTCAGCGTGCCGTCGGCTTGCCGCACGGCATCGACCAGGCGCAGCGGCCGCCAGTTCTTGAAGCCGGCGCCGGCGCCCGGCACCGCGCGGGTGAAGCGCAGATCGTAGAACACATGGGTGATGGAATGATCGGGATGCGCGTCGAAGTAGTAGATGCGGCCCTTGGCGTCGATGCTGGTGACGATCGCCAGATGCCCGTTCGGATCGTAGAGCACCGTGCCCGGCCGGATCGATCGGGGATCGATCGCCGGCGAATAATGGTCGGGCGGCAGCGGCGCATCGACGTCGGGATGGATGCGATAGGTCGCCGACGACACCGCGTCTTCGATTTGCGAGATGACCTGCAATCCGGTGAACACGCCGCCGGGCACGGTCCGGCGCGAGGTCACGCGGTTGCCGCTCGGGCTGTAGCGGTCGTCGCTGGACGCCCCGATCGGCGCGACCCCGTCCTCGTAGGAAAAGGGCAGGCCGCGTTTCCAGGCGTAATAGAAGCGCAGCACATAGGGCAGGTCCGAGCAATCGGACTCGAACACCGTGCCCGGCGGGTCGCTGGCGCGGAACGGATTGGCCGAATCGTGCAGGCATTGATCGACGGTGCGGCAGTCGGCGGCGCCGATCGCGGCGATGAAGTCGCCATAGCCGCGCTCGTCCCCGGCCGACCAGCGGTCGAACCGCACCACGTAAAGCGACGACGGCGCCGCCTGTGCCATCGCCGTCAGGCCCAGCAGGAAGGCCAGGCCGAGCGCGAACCGCCGCATGAAAGAAGACCCCCAACAAGTGCACAAAGGCTAGCCCGGCCGGCTCGCGCAGCCAAAGCTGATTCGCGTCCTGGCGTTTATCCATGGGCCGCGACGGTTTGCCGTTCCGCCGTCGCGCCGCAACGAAGCACCCGCCGAACGATATTCCTCAGCAATTTCGCGCAATCGCGCGGCGATTTCGGCACGAAAAGATTCTTTTTCTTTTCGCTTGAGTGCCTGCGCGCCAGCTGCTTATGGTGGCCTCCCATGGCGCGGTTGATGTTCATAACCGGCGGCGTGGTCTCTTCCTTGGGAAAAGGTCTGGCGTCCGCAGCACTCGGGGCTTTACTTCAAGCCCGCGGGTACAAGGTCCGTTTGCGGAAACTCGATCCCTATCTGAACGTGGATCCTGGGACCATGTCGCCGCTTCAGCACGGCGAAGTCTACGTCAACGACGATGGGGCGGAGACCGAGCTCGACCTCGGCCATTATGAGCGCTTCACCGGCGT
>DASWOE010000164.1:0-4786 GCA_036398875.1 Rhizomicrobium sp. | reverse complement strand
CACCACCAGCGGCGACAGCACGCCGCCGGTCAGCGCTGCCAGATAGCCGATCAGCAGCGCGAAGATCTCGAGCGCGGTGGTTTCCAGGATCGAGAGCGGAACCGCGGTGAAGGCGAGCAGCGCCAGCGCCGCCGGCGCCACCAGCCCGGCGATGGCGATGGCCTCCGCCGCGTCGGGCCGCCCGACGAAGGAGACGAAGGCAACGCCCAGCACGGCGCCCAGCACCGCCTTGGACACCTGCACCGAGACGAACAGGCGCCGCAGCGCCGGCGTATCGGCGGCAATTGCCGGAAATTTATCGTGAACCGCCATTAGGCTTTTGCCGAATCGACGACCGTGACCCCGCCATCAGGATGGGTGCCCACACTTAACGAAGTTTGAATCCTTCGGAACTTCGTTCGTTAATCGGCAAGACTTGTGGCGGGCGGTCTTCACCTTTCGTTAGCGATGGTGGCGCGATTCGGGCGGGTTGCGATATTGCCTAACCAATCCGCAAGAGATTCCATCAACAATCGGCGCGGGCGAGAAGGATCGACCGCGGGTGGCATTAGCACGGGCACAGAAGGTGCCGGCGCCGGGCGAAGCGGTGCCGGAGGCGGCGTCGCTGACGGCCGCGCTCGACTGCCTGCGCACCGCGATCACCGTCTATGACGCGTCCGAGCGACTGACCTATGCCAATCAGCATTTCGACTACCTGTTCCGCGTCCTGCCGCCGCGCGCCGCGCTGATCGGGGCGCGCTATGACGAGATCGTGCGCCTGGAGGCGCTCGCCGGCGTGATCGCGCCGGACGCGCTGGCGGGCGGCATCGAGACCTTCGTCGCGCGGCGGCGCGCGCAGCTCACCAGCGGCGACTTCCGCCCCTTCGACCTGGCGCTCGCCGACGGGCGCATCGTCGAGATCAAGTCGCGCCGCACGCCGCAAGGCGGCTGGATCGCGCTGTGGAGCGACGTGACGGCCGCGCGCCAGGCGATGGCCCGGCTGCAGCACGCCATTGAATTGTCGGCCGACGCCTTCGCCTTCTTCGACCGCGCCGACCGGCTGGTGGTGTGCAACAAGGACTATGCGGTGCTGCACGGCCGCGCCGTCGAGGAGCTGCGCGGCAAGCCGTTCCGCGCGCTGGTCGAAGACATGGTGACGCGCGGCCGGCTGCGCATCGACGGCGAGGCCCAGGGCTGGATCGGCCGGCGCCTGGATCTGCACGACAGCGCCGCCGGCGCGATGACGCTGGAGATGACGTCCGGCACCGCCTATCTGGTGCGCGACCGGCGCACGCCCGACGGCCATGTCGTCGTGCTGACCGACGTCACCGACGAGCGGCGCGTCGAGGCCGCGCTGGCGGAGCAGTCGCGCTCGCTCGAAACGACGCGCGCCGAGCTTGCCAGCTCGCAGACCCATGCCGAAAAGCAGGATCGCTATCTGGCCGATCTGGCGCAGCGCCTCGACCAGGCGGCGGCCTCGGCCGACACGACCAAGAAGACCCTGCTGCGCACCATGAGCCACGAGCTCAAGACGCCGCTCAACGCCATCATCGGATTCTCCGACCTGCTCGGCCAGATGGCGGACCGTTTCGACTCCGGCCAGGTGCGCGAATATGCGGCGCTGATCCATGCCGGCGGCCACAACCTGCTTCGCCTGATCAACAACATCCTCGACCTCACCAAGATCGCCGCCGGCAAGTTCGAGGCGCGCTCGGTCCGCGTCGATATCGGCGGGGCCTTGTGGATCGCGCGCGAGGACTATGCCGAGCGCGCCGCGGCCAGGGGGATCGCGATCGACGCCGACGCCTGCCCGACCGGACTGATCGCCCAGGTCGACGAGAACGCCTTCGGCCAGATGGTGACGCAATTGATGGACAATGCGCTCGCCTTCACGCCCAAGGGCGGCACGATCCGGCTGAGCGCGAGAAGCAGTGCGGGCCGCGCGCGCCTGACCGTCGCCGACGACGGCCCGGGCGTGGCGGCCGACGACCTGGCGCGCATCCTGGAACCGTTCGAGCAGGTCGGCCGCACCACCACCGATCACACCCATGGCGCGGGGCTCGGGCTCACGCTGGTGAAGGCCTTTGCCGAGTTGCATGGCGGCGGCCTCACCATCGAGAGCGCGCCGGGCAAGGGCTTTGCCGCGACCATCGACCTGCCGGCGGCGGAGTAGGCCCCGCTATTTCAGCGATTGCAGATAGGCGCGCACCAGCTGCGCGCTGGCGCCCATGTCGTTGTCGCCGTCGCGGCTCTCGGCCCGGATGTCGAGCCGGGCGCCGATCCGGCCCGCGGCGCGCACGCGGATGGAAACGTCGATCGCCTGGCCGAACCACAGCCGCGTATAGCGCGCCTCGATCGTGCCGTCCTGCTCGCTATGGGCGGCGATGTCGAAGCCGGCGTCCTTGGCGCGCTCGAAGCCGCGCCAGAACAGGATGCTCACCGGATGGACGTCGGGCGCCTGGCGCGGGTTGAGCAGCGCGACGAAAGGCTTGATGTCGGGATAGGCCTTGCGCTGCACCACCGCGACGGGCGTCGGCTTGCCGTCATAGACGATGATCCGGGCGCCGTCATAGGCCGCCCCGTTCGGCGCGCCCTTGCGCAGCGGCAGCAGCGCCGCGAAGGGCGGCGGATATTCCGGATCGGTCGAGATGTCGTGCAGCGGCGGCGAGACGAGATAGAGGCGCGCCTGGTTCAGGGGCACGAACACCAGCACCAGCGAGCCGGAGAGACCGACGGCGCCGACGCGCCAGCCGGCGCTGTCGTTGCGTCTCAGCGCCCGCGCCAGCCACAGCCCGCCGGCCGCCGCGCCGGCCAGTGCGATCGCCACGCCCGGAACCAGGATTTTGAGGCCGGTGGCGTAGTCCCACCAGCCGAAGCCGACGCCATGCGAAGCGGCGAGCGCGATCGCGCCGCCCAGCGCAAAACAGACGAGCGAAACGACGGAAGCGGCGTGTTGCGAGCGCATTGCGGATGGCGTCTGGGCAGCCGATTGGGTTAGCCGTTTTCAACCGCCGTCATGGCCGGCCCCCTTGGGCTGCCGGTTGGGAGCCCGGCCACCCAGGAACACCATCGCGCGACGGCATCATGGATGGCCGCCACCAGGGCGGCCATGACGACGATGGCCCGGATGATAATGCGAATTTCGCGGTTGCGATACCGGCTGCGCTACGCCGCCGCGGTCGGCAGGCGATAGCTGCCGAACTGCTCGCGCAGGGCCATCTTCTGGATCTTGCCGGTGGCGGTGTGCGGAATCTCGCCGACGAATTGCACGTCGTCCGGCATCCACCATTTGGCGATCCGGCCCTTGAGGTAGTCCAATATCTCCTCGCGCGTCGCGCTCTTGCCCGGCTTGAGGACCACGATCAGGAGCGGTCTTTCGTCCCATTTGGGATGGGCGACCCCGATCACCGCGGCCTCGGCGACGCTGGGATGGCCGACCGCGATGTTCTCGATCTCGATGGAGGAGATCCATTCGCCGCCGGACTTGATCACGTCCTTGGAGCGGTCGGTGATGGTCATGTAGCCTTCCGGATCGACGGTCGCCACGTCGCCGGTGTCGAACCAGCCCTGTTCGTCGAAAGCATCCTGGCCCTCGCCGCGGAAATAGCCCTTGGCGACCGCCGGCCCGCGCACCTTGAGGCGCCCGAACGCCTTGCCGTCATGCGCCAGCGCGTTGTCGGCGTCGTCGGTGATCTTCATCTCGACGCCGAACACCGGATGGCCCTGCTTGCATTTGGTGTCGAGCTGTCGATCGTAGGGCATTTCGGCGATGTGGTGCTTGAGCGTGCCCAGCGTGCCGCACGGGCTCATCTCCGTCATGCCCCAGGCGTGGATCACCTGCACGCCGTACTTCTTTTCGAAGGTCTCGATCATCGAGCGCGGGCAGGCCGAGCCGCCGATCAGCACCCGCTTCATGTGCGGCAATTCCTTGCCGGTCTTTTCCAGATATTGCAGCAGCGCGAGCCAGACCGTCGGCACCGCCGCGGTCATCGTCACCACCTCGTCCGTCAGCAGCGCGCAGATCGAATCGCCGTCGAGCTTGGGCCCCGGCATGACGAGCTTGGCGCCGACCATCGGCGCCAGGAAGGCGATGCCCCAGGCATTGGCATGGAACATCGGAACCACCGGCAGGACGCAGTCGCGGCCCGACAGGCCCATGGCATCGGTCTGCGACGCCATCAGCGTGTGCAGCACGTTGGAGCGGTGGGAATAGAGCACGCCCTTGGGGTTTCCCGTCGTCCCGCTGGTGTAGCAGAGGCCGCAGGCCGCGCCCTCGTCGATCTCCTTCCAGGCGAAGCTGCCCGAGGCGCCGGCGATGAACTCCTCATAGGCGACGAGGTTGGGAATGTTCGCCCCGCCCTTCTTGTTCAATTCGGCCAGATGCGCCGCGTCGGTCAGCGCGACATAGAGCTCCACGCCCGGCAGCTTGGGCGCGATCTGCGCCACCAGGTCGGCGAAGGTGACGTCGAAGAACAGCACTTTGTCTTGCGCATGGTTGGCGATGTAGACGAGCTGGTCGGGGAACAGGCGCGGATTCAGCGTGTGATAGACCGCGCCGATGCCGGCGATGCCGTACCAGGCCTCGATATGCCGCCAGGTGTTCCAGGCGAGCGTGGCGACGCGGTCGCCTTGCCGGATGCCCAGCCGGTCGAGCGCCTCGGCCACCTTGCGCGCGCGCACCGCGATCTGGCGATAGGTGGTGCGGTGGATCGGGCCTTCGACGCTGCGGCTGACGACCTCGCGGTCGCCGTGCCATTCGGCGGCGTGATCGATGATCTTGTGGACCAGAAGCGGCCAATCCTGCATC
>DASWOE010000163.1:0-5437 GCA_036398875.1 Rhizomicrobium sp. | reverse complement strand
GGATGGGTCAGCACGTCGGTCACGCCGCCGTCGCGCGCCTGTTCGACCTGGCGCTGCCGTGCGGTCTGGTAGATGACGAAGAGCGGCGCCATGGGATTGAGGATGCCCGAGGCGCGCCGCGCCGCGACGGCGAACGCCATGCCTTTGTACGGCTCGGCCTGCGCGTCGCAGAAGATCGCGGAATAGGTCTGCGTGCGCAGCGCTTCGATGGCGCGCGCCGACTCGGCGACCGCCGTCAACTGCTTCAGCCCCAGAAGTCCGAACGCCGTGCGCAGGACCTGCACGCTGGCCGGCCGTCCACCCACGAGAAGAACCTGCAGGCTCTTGAGATCGGCCCGTATTTCCATGTCCACCATTCCCACCGCGATGCTAGGTCGGCTCCGTTAAACTGCGGTAAACCCGCGCCGCGGCGTTTCGGCGGGCGCCGCGGGCTGATACAGTCGCGCGATGACAAGGTTGCTTCCGATCTTCGCCGTCGCGGCGCTTTCGCTGTCCCTGACCGGCTGCATCTTCTTCGAGACGCGGGCCGAGCGCGCCATGGTCAAGGATCCCAATTTCCGGGCCGGCTATGGCGACGGCTGCGCCTCCGCCACCGCGCACGGCACCGATTACCGCCGCGGCAACGACATTCGCGACGATGCCGCCTATCAGACCTCCAAGCCCTATCGCTCGGGCTGGGCCGCGGGCTATGCCGCCTGCAACACCACGCGCAGCGGCACCTCCAATCCCGATTATGGCGGCATGCCGACGCCCAAGCCGCCCGGCCAGTTGTGAGGGCGCTGCTGTCGTCGCCGCGGCTGCGGGGCGGCCTGCTGGCGCTGTTCGGCGTGCTGGTGCTCGGCTTCGGTTCGCTGTTCGCGGCCTATGGCCAGGCCGATCCGTGCCGCGCGCTGGCGGTGGAGCGGGCGCGCCGCTCCCGGGCCGGCGCGTCGGTGGAGCATTGGACGCGGGTCGAGACCAGCCAGATGTCGACCTCGGCCTGCGCCGGCGGGCTGCTGGATTCCTGGGGCGAGCGGCTGACGCATTACGTGCGCTGAGGCGCGCGCCCCGGCCGTTAACGCCGGATTAACCACTTTGGCCAACAATCGGCGCTTGACAGGGCCCGCCGACAGGCAAATTGTCACATAATCCGTATACGTCGTTAATGCTCTTTGTGAGGAGCTTTTAACCGATGATGGGTTTGCTGGTTCGCCAAGTCGCGCAGTACGAGCCGCTGCAGCCAAGCGGCCCCGTGCTGCCCGGTTTCGTGCGGCGCGCCTGGATGGCGCTGTTCGGCCGGCGCTGACCCGCCGCGGCTTCAGTTCGGCGCCGCTTGCGGCCGCTCCAGCACCAGGATCTTGATGTCCGCTTTGGGGGCGAAATCCGTCAGCGTGGATTCGAACCGCGTCGGCGCGGTCTTCTTGAGATCGCCGGCCCAGCACAGCGACAGCACATTGGAAGGCTTCAGCTTGTCGATGGTCAGATGGAACCGGCCGATCGGGCCTTTCCAGTTGTTGGCGGTGAGGATGACGAACTGGGTGGTGTACTGGTTGAGCATCCCGTCATTGCCGGTCGCCTTCCTGATCGCGCCCAGGCCGGCGGCGATGGCATCGCGGGTCTGCGGATCGACGCAATAGTCCTTCGCATAGGCGGCGTACGCGTCCCTGTCGCCGAGGCCATGGGCGGTGAAGAAGGTCTGTCCCGTCACCGGCTGATAGGAATGATCGACCGTCACCGTCCTGCTGGCGGGAAAATGCATCGTCCACCAGAACCTGGTCGTCGTGGTCCATTTGGGATGCAGATCCGGATCGTCGGCATCGACCAGCCCGGCCTTGGCGAGCATCGCCCGCGAGGCCTTTGAAAGCTTCTGCATCTTGTCATAGCCGCCGCCGATCGCGACCAGCAGGGGTGCGCCGGCCGCCAGCACCTTGGCCGTCACGTCGCGGCCGTTCTGGATCGCGCGCACCTCGGCCTGCGCCGCGACCGGCCTGCCGTCGATCGCCAGCCTGAAGGCGACGAAATTGGGCACGGAGTCGGCCGTCGTCCCGATCGGCGATTCGGAATATTCGTAATTGTCGATGTCGGGCAGGGGGAAGGCGACGACGGTATCGACGTCCTTCGGTCCGTCATTGACGAAGGCATAGCGCACGCGGACCGCCCGAGGACTGAGGTACAGGTCCTCGCTCGCCATGCGGATGTCGGCGTTCTTCGTCAGCACGATCCCGCCGGCGCCGAGCATGGCCGAGCTGTCGTCGGCAAAAGCCGGCCCGGCCAGGGCGGCAAAGGCCGCGGCCACCCAGAAATGGCGTCGCATGCATGTTCCCCCTTCGAAATCGTCCCGAAAGGACTATCGCACTCCGCGACTGCGCGTGAGGCCCTCGGCTCACGAATATTTTCGCGGGCTCCACCACGGGAAATAGCGCGGCATGTCTTTCGACACGACGTCGGGGAATTTCGCGGCGCGCTTCTCCAGGAACGCCACCACGCCTTCCTTCACGTCGGCCGAGGCGCCGCGGGCATAGATGCCGCGCGAATCCACCTTGTGCGCCTCCATCGGGTGATCCATGCCCAGTCCGCGCCACATCATCTGGCGGATCAGCGCGACGGAGACCGGCGCGGTGTTGTCCGCGATCTCGCGGGCGATGGCGCGGGCGCGCGCGATGAGCTCGTCGGGCGGCACGACCTCGCTGACGAGGCCGCCCTTCAGCGCCTCCGCGGCGTCGAACACCTTGCCCGAGAAGCACCAGGCCAGCGCCTGGGCGATGCCGACGATGCGCGGCAGGAAGAAGCCCGATGCCGCCTCCGGCACGATGCCGCGGCGCGCGAAGACGAAGCCGAAGCGCGCCGCCTGCGACGCGATGCGGATGTCCATCGGCAGCAGCATGGTGACGCCGATGCCGACCGCCGGCCCGTTGATCGCCGCGATGACGGGCTTGAGGCACTCGAAGATCTCCAGCGTCACGCGCCCGCCGCTGTCGCGCACCCGCTCGTCCGACCAGTCGAAATCGGGGCTGTCGGACGAGCCGGCATTGCGCTCCGGCCGGTCGGCGCGCTTGGTGGCGTCGAAGGTCGCCGCCCCTTGCGAAAGATCGGCGCCGGCGCAGAAGGCGCGGCCCGCGCCGGTGACCACGATGCAGCGGATGTCGTCGTCGGCATTGGCGGCATGGAAGACCTCGACCAGCTCGCGCATCATCGTCGCGGTGAAGGCGTTGAGCTTCTCCGGCCGGTTCAGCGTGACGGTGAGGATGTTGTCCGACAGCTCGGTGACGATTTGCGTATAGGCCATGGCGCGGTCCCTTTGCTTTCCGCGCACAGCATAGCCGAAGCCGCAATTGCCGCGTGGGCAGGGTTGTGCTACATTCGTGCTACATCGGAGAAGGGGCATGCGAAAGATCAATCTCAGGGAGGCAAACCAGCGCTTCTCCCAGCTCGTGCGCGAGGTGCAGGAGACCCGCGAGCCTGTCTCGGTGTACCGTCGCGGGGAGCTGGCCGTCGAGATTCATCCGCCGGCGGCATCATCGGGCATACGCGTCTTGACGCCCGAACAGAAAGCGGCGATCGAATCGATATTTGAAACGGCGCGCCGTGGACGCCCGTCGAAGGGCCGCAAGCTCTCGCGCGACGAAATGCATGAGCGCTAGGCGGTTTTCACTCGACTCCAATCTGTTGGTCTACATCTTCGATCCGCGCGATCCACGAAAGCAATCGGTCGCCCAACAGGTATTCGCGGCTTCGACGACGCGAGACTGTATGATCGGGCTGCAGACCGTCAGCGAATTCTATACGGCATCGACGCGCAAGAAGATATTGCCGGCCGGCGACGCGGGACGCGAGGCGCGGAACTTTCTGGCTGTGTTTCCGACATTCCAGGCAACCGCGAATGCGCACCGCATCGCCGCACGCGACGCCGTCGCCGGCCGCTTTTCCTATTGGGATTGCGTGCTTCTCGCGTCCGCCGCCGAAGCCGGTTGCGCCACGCTTCTCAGCGAGGACATGAAGGACGGCGCCAAGCTGGGTGCCATCACCATACGCAATCCGTTCGGGCCGACCGGGTTGAGCGCGGCTGCCGCCGCCGCGCTCGCGCCGTAAGCCTATTCCGCCGCCACCTGGTGGGCGTGCGCCGGCTTGGCCAGCCGGCCCTTGGAGATGGCGTCGTCGATCACCCCGATCGCCCGCTTGAGCTCGGTCAGCGAATCCTCGATGTCGATCTTCTGCCGTTCGAGCTTGCGCAGCTGCTCCTCGAACTTCTTGCGGGCGTGCAGCGTCTGCGTCACGCCGCCGTCGTGATGGGTGTCGTAGAGATCGAGGATCTCGCGGATCTCGCCCAGCGAAAAGCCGACGCGCCGGCCGCGCAGGATCAGCGTGATGCGGGCGCGGTCGCGCACCCCATAGATGCGGGTCTGGCCGCGCCGCTCCGGCGCGATCAGGCCCTCGTCCTCGTAGAAGCGCAGCGTGCGCGCCGTGACCTCGAATTCCTTGGTGAGCTGACGGATGGTGAAGGTGCGTTGGATGGTCATGTTCTCATCGGGTCGCCCGGTTTTCCGCCGCGTCGCCCGCCTCCCTGACAATTTCTCAGTGGTGGTATTTTGAATACCCCTTACGTGCACGTCAAGGCGTTCGCGAATATTTCGCAGTGGCACCCCCGGCGGAAATATTGTCATCTCGCGGACCGACAACCTGGGGTTCGGGGATGGCAATCTACTCGCTGTATGGGCGGCACGGGACGGGTGCCCAACCCTTGGTGATGGGCATCAAACCGGCCAACCCGACGACGGTGGTGCAGTGCGTTCCGGGCGCCGCGGCCGGCGCGCTGGTATGGTCGTTCCGCGACATTCCCGGCACCCAGCATCTGTTCCTAAAGCACGAGGATTCGGGGCTCTACGCGAAGTTCGCCGAGCGCAACGGCGCCATCACCCTCGCCAAGCTCGATCCCTATGACAGGCTGTTCGCCTTGCTGCTGCACGATGTCGGCGACGGGTTCGTCGCCATCCGCAACCACGAAGGCGCCCTGGCGATGGGCGCGCGCAACGGTTCCCAGGAGGATGGCACGCGCATCCTGGCGCTGCCCTTTGGCGCCCTGCCGTCCCTGCATTGGCTGTTCGGCCCGCCGACCTCGTGACGCGGCGCCGGCGTCAGTCGCCGCAGATGCCATACCGGCGCAGGCCGTCAGCGAGATCGGGCAGCTTTTCGTCCGCGAAACCGCATAGCGGCGCGCCGAGCGCGCGCCCCTCGTCGGGACGCCGCTCGTCGGCGACGGTCAGCGCCAGCAGGACGGTGACGGTCTTGTCGAAATCCGGATCGAGGCCGGCGCCGGGCAGATCCCCGGTCGCGCGTGCGCGGCGGAACTGCTCCTCGGCATCGGCATAATCGTGTCCGTCGATCAGGAAGGCGATGCCGCGATACAGATGCGCGCGCGGATCGCGCGGATAGCGCGCCACCAGGTCGGCCGCTTCTGCGG
>DASWOE010000162.1:0-7707 GCA_036398875.1 Rhizomicrobium sp. | reverse complement strand
CTGACCAAGAACCTGCCGGTGGCATCGGGCATCGGCGGCGGCTCGGCGGACGCGGCCGCGGCGCTGCGCGGCCTTGCCGATCTTTGGAAGCTCGACGCGGGCCCGCCGACGCTTCGATCCGTCGCCGAGGCGCTGGGCTCCGACGTGCCGGTCTGCGTGGAAAGCCGCCCGTGCTGGATGGAAGGCCGCGGCGAGACGGTGACGCCGGCGCCGGAGGTGCCGCCGGTTGCGATGGTGCTGGTCAATCCCGGCGTCGCGGTGCCGACCGCGCCGGTGTTCCGGGCTCTCAAGGCGCGCAGCGGATTGGGCCGGGCGGACCGGAGCGGATTCGGTTCCGACGCGCATGCGCTGGCGCGCTATCTGGCGACGGCGCGCAACGACCTGGAGGCGCCGGCGCTCCAGATCGCACCCGTCATCGGCGAGGTGCTGGCGGCGCTGCGGGCGCAATCGGGCGTCCTCCTGGCGCGGATGTCGGGCAGCGGCGCGACCTGTTTTGCGATTTGCGAAAACGACGCGCAGGCGAGGATGGCGGCGCGCGCCATCGCCGCCTCGCATCCCGGCTGGTGGGCAACCGCCGCACGCACGACGGAATAGACGATGCCGGTTCCGACCATCGCCGCGATCCTGCTGGGCGTCTTCGCGGCCGCGCTCGGCTGGTTCGTGTACAGCGACAAGGCCGAGTATGCGCGATTCAAGGCCCTGACCGAGAGCCGCGACCGGCAAGCGCGGTTCGTCGTCTGGATCGCCAAATCGTTCCTGCTGTTCGGCGGCGGCGCGGTCGTCGGGCTGGCGCTGGTCGGCCATCGCGACGCGCTGGTCGGGCTGCCGCCCGAATTCGAGCCCGTGCTCAAACTTCTGTCGGTCGCGCCGGACGACCGCCGCGATCTGGGCAGCCTTTTCGAGGGGTTCCTGATCGCGCTGCCGGTCGCGCTGCTGACGGCGTGGCTGATCCTGCGCCGCCGCGCCAAGTCCGGCGCCGGCGGCCCGATCGCGCTGGGCGACATCCAGCCGCTTCTGCCGCGCAACGGTGCGGAGCGGCTCTGCGCGGTATTCCTGGCCCTCAATGCCGGGCTGAGCGAGGAGCTGTTCTTCCGCCTGGCGCTGCCCTTGCTGCTCGCGCTGGTCTTCGGCAATGCGGTGGCGGCGTTTGCCGTCGCGGCCGTGGTGTTCGGGATCGTGCACCTCTATCAGGGCTGGATCGGCGTGCTGGCGACCACCGTGCTGGGCGCGGTGTTCACCATGGTCTATCTCGGGACCGGCAGCATCTGGCTCGCCGCCGCGCTGCATGCCCTGATCGATATCAACGGGCTGATCGTGATGCCGCTGCTGACGCGCGGGGCACGGGCTTAATACGCCCGTTCGACGCAGAAATCGGCGATGTCGGCGAGGGCGGCGCGGATGCCGCTCTGCGGCAGCGGCGCCAGCGCCGCCTTGGCGGCGTCGGCATAGTGGCGCGCGCGCGTCATGGTTTCCTGGATCGCGCCGGTGCCTTCGACATAGGTGATGGCGCGTTCCAGATCGGATTCGCTTTGCGGGCCGCCCTCGATCGCCCGCTTCCAGAATTCGGCGGCCGTCCGGTCGGCGCGGGCATAGGCGAGAATGACGGGGAGCGTGACCTTGGCCTCGCGGAAATCGTCGCCCACCGCTTTTCCCATCAGCGCCTGGCGTCCGGAATAGTCGAGCGCATCATCGACGAGCTGGAAGGCGATGCCCAGGCTCATGCCATAGGCCCGCAGCGCGGCGACGAAGCCCGGCCCGCGCTCGCACAGCGTCGCGCCCGATTCGGCGGCGGCCGCGAACAGCTCGGCGGTCTTGGCGCCGACCACTTTGAGGTAATGCTCTTCCGTCGTGCCCAGATTGCTCTCGGATTTGAGCTGCATCACCTCGCCTTCGGCGATGATCGCCGATGCCCCGGCCAGGATGTCGAGCACCCGCAGCGACCCGGTCTCGACCATCATCTCGAAAGCGCGGGAGAACAGGAAGTCGCCCACCAGAACGGTCGCCTTGTTGCCCCAGACCAGATTGGCGGCGACCTTGCCGCGGCGCAGCGTGCTCGCATCGACCACATCGTCGTGCAGCAGCGTGGCGGTGTGGATGAACTCGACGGCGGCCGCGAGATTCACATGCTTGTCGCCCGTGTACCCGCCCATCTGTGCCGCGGCGAGGGTGAGCATCGGCCGCAAGCGCTTGCCGCCCGAATCGATCAGATGCCGCGCGAGATCGGGGATCAGCATCACGGCGCTGCCCATGCGGGCATGGATCAGCGCATCGGTCGCGGCCATGTCGGCGCCGACGAGTTCGTGCAGGCGCTCCACCGGCGAGATGCCGTCGGCCGTGGTCTTGCGCGTGTCCGGTTTCAGCATGACGGGTCCTTGCCGGGGCTGCCCGGCATTTGCGAGATTGGTAGCGGAATATTGCGCGGTCAAGCCGACCGATCCCCACACCTCCCGCACGGCCATGGGGCCGAAGAGTCCGATGCGCCCAGTGCTCAAGACCAACAATCCCGTCCTGCTCAGCTTCGCGCAGGACCTGCTGGCGCAGGGCGACGTCGAGAGCGTCGTGTTCGACGAAAACGCCAGCGTCATGGACGGTTCCCTGGGTATTCTGCCGCGCCGGCTGATGGTCGCGGACGAGGATTTCGAGCGCGGTCGGACGCTGTTGCAGGAGGGTCTCGCCCGGCGCGCGGCGCCCAAGCAGATCAGCGAGGACCGCTTTCTGGACGGCAGGCTCGTCATCCGCCAGTTCAAGGATGGATTCCGGGCCGGTCTCGATGCGGTGATGCTGGCCGCGGCGGTGCCGGCGCGTGCCGGCGACGCAGTGCTGGACCTGGGAAGCGGAGCCGGAACGGCGGGCCTTTGCCTTGCCAGCCGGGTCGATGGCGTGCGCGTCGTCGGCGCCGAGATCGAGAGCGACCTCGTCGGCCTCGCCAACGGCAATGCGACGGACAACGGCTTGGGCGACCGCGCCGTGTTCGTGACCGTGGACGTGCTCGACCTGCCGGCCGACATGAAGCGCGACTACGATCATGTGTTCTGCAATCCGCCGTTCCACGGCGGCGAGGGCGAGGCGTCGCCGGACCCGATGCGCGCGGGCGCCCTGCATGACGACGGCACACTTTCGGAATGGCTCGCGGTCGGCGTGAAGCGCACCGCGTCGGGCGGAACATTCACCTGCATCTTGCGCGCCGACCGGCTGGCGGAAGCGCTGGCCGCGCTGCCGCCGACCGGCGTCAGCGTGTTTCCGCTCTGGCCGCGCGAAGGCGAAGCGGCCAAGCGCGTGATCCTGCAGCTGCGCAAAGGCGCCGGTGCGCCGCTTGCGATACGGGCGGGGATGGTGCTGCATGGCGCGGACGGGTCCTACACCGCGCGCGCCGACGCGATCCTGCGCGGGCGCGCGGGATTGGAGCTGTGACGCATGGCAAAAAGCGCGACGGAGCCGCACCGATGACGCAAAAGGGCCCTATCGACGGCAAGGTCCCAGCCATCACATTGGCGTTCTGGATCGTCAAGGTCCTCGCCACCACGCTGGGCGAGACGGGCGGCGACACCGTGTCGATGACCATGAATTTGGGTTATCTGGTGGGAACGGCGATCTTCCTCACCGCGCTCATTGCGCTTGTCGTCGCCCAGATCGCGGCGAAGCGGTTCCATCCTTTTCTGTACTGGCTGACGATCATCGCCTCCACCACCGCGGGCACGACGATGGCGGATTTCGCCGACCGTTCCCTCGGCATCGGCTATCCGGGCGGATCGATCCTGCTGTTCGCGGCCGTGCTTGCCTGTCTCGGCGCCTGGTACCGGTCGGAGGGCACGGTCTCGGTGCAGTCGGTGAACACGCCCAGGGTCGAGGCGTTCTACTGGCTGACCATCACCTTCTCGCAGACGCTGGGCACCGCGCTCGGCGATTGGGCGGCGGATTCGGGGCTGGGCTATGGCGGCGGCGCCCTGGTGTTCGGCGCGGCCATCGCCGTCGTCGCCCTGTTGCATTTGCGGACGCGCATCTCGCCGGTGCTGCTGTTCTGGACGGCGTTCATCCTCACCCGCCCGCTCGGCGCCACGGTGGGCGATTTCTTCGACAAGCCGCTGGACAAGGGCGGGCTGGACGTCAGCCGGCCGCTCGCCTCCGCGATCCTGGCGGTCGTCATCGTCGTGCTGATCCTGCTCGTCCCGCAGCGCGCCGGCGAGCATCCGGGCGCGGCGGCGGCATAGCCATGCCGCGTCGGCTGCGCCTTGTCGGGGGCATGGCCGCTCTGTAGGTTCCGCCCTCGCATTTTCGGACTCGAAAACCGGTGGCCAAGGCCAAGACCTTCCAGGATTTGATCCTGACGCTGCAGAATTTCTGGGCGTCGAAGGGTTGCCTGATCCTGCAGCCCTATGACGACAATATGGGCGCGGGCACCTTCCATCCGGCGACGACGCTGCGCGCGCTTGGGCCTAGGCCCTGGCGCGCCGCCTATGTCCAGCCGTCACGGCGGCCGAAGGACGGACGCTATGGCGAGAACCCGAACCGGCTGCAGCACTACTACCAGTTCCAGGTGATCATGAAGCCGGCCCCGGCCGACATCCAGGACCTCTATCTGGAGAGCGTGCGCGCCATCGGGCTCGATCCGGCGCTGCACGACATCCGCTTCGTCGAGGACGATTGGGAGAGCCCGACGCTGGGCGCCTGGGGGCTGGGCTGGGAAGTGTGGTGCGACGGGATGGAGATTTCCCAGTTCACCTATTTCCAGCAGGTCGGCGGAATCGACTGCGATCCGGTGAGCGCCGAGATCACCTACGGCCTCGAGCGTCTCGCGATGTATGTGCAGAACGTCGAGTTCGTCTACGACCTCGCCTTCAACGAGCAGTTCCGCTACGGCGAGGTGTTCCACCAGGCCGAGCAGGAATTCTCCGCCTACAATTTCGAGATGGCCGATACCGACATCCTGTTCCGGCACTTCAAGGATGCCGAGAAGCAGTGCCAGGAGCTGATCGGCGGCAACAAGAAGCTGGCGCTGCCGGCCTACGACCAGTGCATCAAGGCGAGCCACGCCTTCAACCTGCTCGACGCGCGCGGCGTGATCAGCGTGACGGAACGCGCCGCCTATATCGGCCGCGTGCGCGCGCTGGCCAAGGCCTGCTGCGAGGCCTGGCTGGCAACGCCCATGGGCGACTATACGCCGAGGTTCGGGTGATGAGTTTTCCGTCCCGCACCACGTGTCATCCCCGGCGAGCCGCGCGAAGCGCGGCGAGGGAAGGGGACCCGGGTTTCAACCACCGTCACGACGTTTGCGACCTGGGTCCCCTTCCCTTCGCGACGCTGCGCGTCGCTCAGCCGGGGATGACAGCGGAGCAAGCGAATGTCTGACCTCCTCCTCGAACTTTTCTCCGAAGAAATCCCCGCGCGGATGCAGGCGCAGGCGGCGAAGGACATGGAGCGGCTGGTGGCCGGCGCGCTGTCGGACCGCGGCCTGCTCTTCGAAGGGATCAAGGCATTCGCGGGGCCGCGGCGGCTGACGCTGGCGGTGAGCGGCCTGCCGGCCAAGCAGCCCGACGTCTCGGAGGAGAAGAAGGGCCCGCGCGTCGGCGCGCCGGACAAGGCGGTGCAGGGCTTCCTGCGCTCGGCCGGCGTGAAGCTCGAGGATTGCGAGACGCGCGACGACGGCAAGGGGCCGTTCTACGTCGCGGTGATCGCGCTGAAGGGCCGGGCGACCGCCGACGTGATCGACGAGTTCCTGCCGGAGGTGCTGGGCAAGCTGCCCTGGCCGAAATCGATGCGCTGGCCGCAGCAGACGAACGCGCCGGTGCGCTGGGTCAGGCCGCTGCATGCGATCGTCTGCACGCTGGACGGCGAGGTGGTGGATTTCACCTTTGCCGGGGTGGCGAGCGGGAACACCACGCGCGGCCACCGCTTCCTGTCGAGCGGCGCGATCGCGGTCAAGCGGTTCGAGGATTACGCGAAGAAGCTGCGCGCGGCGCATGTCGTGCTCGACGCCGAGGAGCGCAAGGCGATCATCTTCGAGGGCGTGAAGGGCGCCGCCTTCGTGCACGGTTTGGAGATGATCCCCGACGAGGCGCTGCTGGACGAGGTCGCGGGGCTGGTGGAATGGCCGGTGGTGCTGATCGGCGCCATCGAGGACCAGTTCATGGACGTGC
Organism: Rhizomicrobium sp.; assembly: GCA_036398875.1. Classification (GTDB taxonomy): domain Bacteria; phylum Pseudomonadota; class Alphaproteobacteria; order Micropepsales; family Micropepsaceae; genus Rhizomicrobium. Next base: position 1,573 of record DASWOE010000162.1, on the reverse strand, counting down.
CGCCGGAGATTCTCCAGACGGCGATGCGTACGCACCAGAAATATTTCAGCCTGCGCGATCCGGCGACGGACAAGTTCGCGAACCGCTTCGCGCTGGTGGCGAACATGATCGCGGACGACGGCGGCATCAAGATCGTCGCCGGCAATGAGCGCGTGTTGCGGGCGAGGCTATCGGACGCGAAATTCTTCTGGGACCAGGACCGCAAGACTCGCCTCGACGCGCGCGTGGATGCGCTGACGAGCATCGTGTTCCATGCCAAGCTCGGCACGCAGTTCGAGCGGGCGGAACGGATCGAAGCGCTGGCCGGCGAGATCGCATCGAAGATCGGTGCGGACGTCGAGAAAGCGAAGCGCGCAGCACGGCTATGCAAGGCCGATTTGACGACCGGCGTGGTCGGTGAATTCCCGGAATTGCAAGGCGTGATGGGGCGGTACTACGCGCTCAACGATGGAGAGGACGCCGAGGTCGCGGACGCCGTACGTGATCACTATAAGCCGCAGGGCCCAAACGATTCGCTTTCGACATCCCGCGTGTCATGGTCCGCCGCTTTGGCCGACAAGCTCGATATGTTGGTCGGGATGTTTGCAAACGGCGAGCGCCCGACCGGATCGGGCGACCCTTATGCCTTGCGGCGCGCGGCTCTCGGCATCATTCGGATATCAATCGAAAAAGATCTGCGCTTCTCGATAAAGGAGATGTGCGATTGGGCCGCGAAGCCGTTCGGCGCGGCAGCCGCGTCTATCTCGGACGATTTGCTTCCCTTCTTCGCAGACCGCCTCAAGGTTGCTTTACGAGACAAAGGTGCTCGGCACGATCTGATTGATGCCGTTTTTTCGCTGGGGAGCGAGTTCGATCTTGTGAGGCTTGGGAACCGCGTCGAGGCGTTGCAGGCGTTCCTGAAGACCGACGACGGCGCGAACCTGCTCGCCGCCTATCGCCGGGCGGCGAATATCCTCAAGGCCGAGGAGAAGAAGGACAAGACCGTCTATGACGGTGAGCCCGATCCGGAAGGCTTCGTGCTAGCGGAGGAGAAGGCGCTGTTCGTCGAACTGGCGACGGCGTCGGAACTGATCAAAGCCGAGATCGAACGCGAGCGCTTCGCCGAGGCGATGGGCGTCATGGCGCGCCTGCGCCCGCATGTCGATGCCTTCTTCGAGAAGGTCACGGTCAACGACAAGGACGCTGCCTTGCGCAAGAACCGGCTGCTGCTGCTGTCGCGCCTGCGCGCCGTGCCGCACACGGTGGCGGATTTTTCGAGGATCGAGGGCTAGATCCTCGCCCGCAAAGCGGGGAGGGGGCGAAACTCGGCGACGCGAGGCCTGGACGTTGTACGGGGCGGTCGCCCCTCCGTCATGCCTTCGCTTCGCTACGGCATGCCGTTCTCCCGCAAACCAGCAGCGCTCCGCTAAGCCCCGTCCTTTTCCGTCGTCGGGTCGATCATCTTACGGACCTCGGTGATCTTCGTCGCCGGGAAGCCGCTCAGCTCGGCGTGCTTGCGGATGATCGCCTCGTCGGCCGCCAGATAGACGCAGAACGTCTTGTCGGCCGCGACATAGCTCTCCTGCCACTGGAT
>DASWOE010000161.1:0-3357 GCA_036398875.1 Rhizomicrobium sp. | reverse complement strand
GGCCGCCGGCTGGCACATCGTGCGGCCCCGACAGCGCGCCTGGACCGACGACTATTCCGACGTGCTGGGCGCGATCCTGGCCAAGATGGCCGAATAGCTCACGCGCTGGCCGCGTAATAGCGGCCGAACCGGTTGGCGAGGAAGTCGGAGAGCCTGGCCTCTTCCTGGCGCACGAAGCCCTTTTGCGGCAGCTTGCCATCGACGAGCAGGTCGCACATGGCACAGATGCCGGCGGCGGTGGTGATCTGGATCGCGCTCATCAGGCGGCCGTTCACGGTCTGGGCGTAGATCTTCTTGGCGTAGCTTTCCTGCGTCAGCAGGCCGTCGCGCAGGCCCGACACGGTGACGAAGATCAGCACCACGTCCTGGTAGGTGATCGGGATCGCGGTCTCCAGCACGTCCTTGAAGATGTCGCGGCGGGTGCCGAGATGCAGGTCGCGCACCAGCATCTTGACGATATCGCGATGGCCGGGATAGCGGGCGGTCTTGTAGTTGAGGTTATCGACCTTGCCTTCCAGCGTCTCGCACAGCGTGCCGAGCCCGCCCGAGGTGTTGAACGCCTCGTATTCGACGCCGTCCAGCGTGAACAGTTCGAGTTCCTCCAGCGCCGGCACTTCCATCAGCCGGCCGTCGCGCACCGCTTCGCAGGGGTTGCAATATTCGTTGATCAGCCCGTCGGTCGACCAGGTGAGATTGTATTTGAGGGCGTTGTGCGGAAACACCGGCAGCGCGCCGACGCGCATCTGCACGTCGCGCAGGCTGTCGAACTTCTTCGCCAGGTCGTAGGCGACGATGGAGATGAAACCGGGTGCGAGGCCGCATTGCGGAACGAAGGCGGTGTCGGCGCCCCGGGCGAGCGCCTTGATCTTGCGGGTCGACTCGACGTCCTCGGTCAGGTCGAGATAGTGCGCGCCGGCGCGCTTGGCCGCTTCGGCGACGGTCGCGGTCAGGTGATAGGGCGTGGCCGACAGCACGATGTCGTGGCCCTTGACCTCATCCGCGAAGGAGGCGGCGTCCGCGATCTCGACCTGGCGGGTCGTGACGTTGGCCGCCGGCATGCGCGCGAGCGAGGCCGCGTCCTTATCGGCGACCGTGACGCGATAATCGCCGGTGGCCGAGAGCAGCGCGGTGATGGCGACGCCGATCTTGCCGCCGCCCACGAGCAGGACGCTTTTCATGATCTCTCTCCCGACATCGTCATCGCCCGCGAATGCGGCGATGGCGGATTGTGGCGGAAAGGGAAGACCTTTCGCAGGCGGCAATGCGCCGAGGCTTGCATTTCCTTCCGGCGAAACGCAGGGTTATCCGGCGATTTGCCGGATTTTCCCGATGCGCGATTCCGACGCCAAGCTCATCGCCCTGCTGCGCGCCGATGCGCGCGAGCCGACCGCGTCGCTGGCGCGCAAGCTGGGGCTGGCGCGCTCCACCGTGCAGGAGCGCATCGCGCGGCTGGAACGCGAGGGCACGATCAAGGGCTATACGGTGCGCCTGTCGGATGCGGCCGACGCCGCCAAGCTGCGCGCGGTGGTGATGATCGAGACCGATCCCAAGCGCGCCGACCGCGTCGCCGCCGAGCTGAGGAAGATGCCGGACATACGCTCGCTGTCGGCGGTGGCGGGGAGCTTCGATTTGATCGCGACGGTGGAGGCCGAGACCGCACCGCGCATCGACGCGCTGCTCGACCGCATCGGCCGCACCCATGGCGTGGCGCGCACCGTTTCATCCATCGTGCTGAGCGAAAAGTTCAGCCGCTAGAACGATGTCGGGCGCAGGGTGAAGCCGGCGCCGGTCAGGGCCTTGCGGATTTCTTCCGCATGGTCCTGGTCGCGCGCCTCGACCACCATGCCGAGCGTCGCCGATTTGACCGGCATGTCGGTCATCATGCGGTTGTGGCTGACTTCGAGGATATTGCCGCCCGCCTCGCCGACCAGCGTGGCGACGCGCGCGAGCAGGCCGGGGCGGTCCTCGATCTCGACCTCCAGGCTGAGCAGGCGGCCCTCGCGCGACAGCTCGCGCAGGATCACGTTCGACAAAATCCGCATGTCGATATTGCCGCCGGACAGAACGATGCCGACCTTGCGGCCGTGGAACAGCGGCTTGTTGTCGACCACCGCGGCATAGGCGGCGGCGGCGGCGCCTTCGACCACCGTCTTCTCGATCTCCAGCAGCGCGGCGAGCGCCTGTTCGATCTGCGCCTCTTCGACCAGGAGGATGTCGCGGACATGGGCGCGCACGATCGCGCGCGTGATGATGCCCGGGTCCTTGACCGCGATGCCCTCGGCGATGGTCTGACCGGCCGACGGCAGGTTGGCGCTCTTGAAATTGTCGTACATCGAGGGATAGGCGCGGGTCTGCACGCCATAGATCTGGATGTTCGGATTGATCGCCTTGGCGGCGACCGCGATGCCGGAGATCAGCCCGCCGCCGCCGATCGGGACCACCAGCGTATCGAGCGGCTCTTCCGCGTCGGCCAGCATCTCCAGCGCCACCGTGCCCTGGCCGGCGATGATCCTGGGATCGTCATAGGGATGCACGAAGGTGAGGCCCTCATCCTGCGCCACCTGGAGCGCGCGGACATAGGATTCGCTGAGCGTCGCGCCTTCGAGGATGACGCGGGCGCCGAAATTCTTGGTGTGCTTGACCTTCACGAAGGGCGTGGATTGCGGCATCACGATGGTGACCGGCACGCCCAGCCGCCCGGCGTGATAGGCGACGCCCTGGGCGTGATTGCCCGCCGACATCGCGTCGACGCCGCGCGCCCGCTGTTCCCCGGTCAGCGACAAGAGCTTGTTCAGCGCCCCGCGTTCCTTGAACGAGGCGGTGTATTGCAGGTTCTCGAATTTGAGATGCACGTCGGCGCCGGTGATGCGCGAGAGCGTGTCGGAATGGCGCGTCGGCGTGCGCTCGACCTGGCCTTGGATCAAGCGCGCCGCGGCGCGCACATCGTCGATGGTCACGGGGTCGGTCGTCGCGGGGACAGGCGGACTCGTCACGGCCTCACCTCTGGCACGGGTTGGTAGCAGCGGAGGGATTTGAACCCCCGACCAAGGGATTATGATTCCCCTGCTCTACCGCTGAGCTACGCTGCCATGGAGGCGCGGGTGTATTGGGGTGCTTTGAAGCTGTCAAGAAGCCGCTTGCCGCTTCGGCAGGAAGTTAGGCTTTAGCGATCCAGCCGCCGCCCAAAACCCTGGAGTCCTTGTAGAATACACACGCCTGGCCGGGCGCAATGGCCTCTTCCGGCTCCAGCAGCTCGACTTCGGCGCCCTCGGCGTGGACGCTCACCCGGGCGGGAACTGGCGGGCGCATCGAGCGGACTTTGACGGTACAGCTCGCGGCGTCGGCCGGATCGGCGAG
>DASWOE010000160.1:0-17358 GCA_036398875.1 Rhizomicrobium sp. | reverse complement strand
GGATAGATCGAGCCGCCCTCGTTCTGCGCGCTGTCATAGACGCATTCGGAATCGCGGAACTTGATCCAGGCACGCTGCGCCGTGCGGAGCAATTCGCCGCCATGCGCATCCAGTCCCGCCATTGTCTTCCTATAGACGTCGTTCAGCGCCGCGTCCGCCTTGCGATAGTCCTTGTCGGCGCAGATGTTCATGTCGCTCTGCGTCATCGCATTGTTGCAGTCGATGCCGTCGGCTTCGTCGGCGCGCGCGGGCGCGAGCGCCAGGAGCGCCGGCAAAACCGCGGCGACGGCCCATCCGCGGACGCTCATGCCAGTGCTCCGCCATCGACGACGATCGACTGGCCGGTCATCCACGATCCCGCCTTGCTCGCCAGGAACACCGCCGCGCCGGCGATGTCGTCGGGTTCGCCCAGGCGGCGCAGCGGCGTGCCGGCGCTGGCGCGCTTCTCGCCTTCCGGCGTGTCCCACAGCGCCTTGGCGAAGTCGGTCTTCACCAGTCCCGGCGCGATGCAGTTGACGCGGATGTTGTGCGGCCCGTTCTCCAGCGCGAGGTTGCGCGCGAGCTGCAGGTCGGCCGCCTTGGAGATGCAATAGGTGCCGATCACGGTCGAGCCGCGATAGCCGCCGATGGAGGAGACGATGACGATGGCGCCGTCCTTCTTCGCGATCATGTCGGGCAGCGCCATCTGCGCCAGCCAGTGGTTCGACTTGATGTTGGCGCCCAGGATCTTGTCGAACGCGGAATCGTCGATTGCCGACATCGGGCCATAGGCCGGATTGATCGCCGCATTGCAGACCAGGATGTCGATCGGCCCAAGCTGTTTGCGGGTCTCGTCCACCAGCATCTGGAGCTGTTCCTTGTAGTTGATGTTGCAGGCGATCGGCACCGCCTGCCTTGCGCCGCGCGCGGCGTTGATGTCGTTCGCGACCTTCTCGCAGGCATCCGCCTTGCGGCTGGAGATCACGACTTTGGCGCCGTGCTCGGCCATGCGATGCGCGATGGCCTCGCCGATGCCCTTGGTCGAGCCGGTGATGAGCGCGACTTTTCCCGTCAGATCGAACAAAGTCATTTTTCGTTTCCCCGCGTTGTGGAATATCGATGGCCCTGTTTAGCAGGGCCGGCCAAACATCTGCCACCTTCGCCGCGCGAAATCCGCGGCTGCCGCACCGGAAGGCTCGTTTTCGCATGCGCAATGCCAAGATCGCTGTCCCGTTTCTGGCGCTTGCCGTGTCGGCCTGCGGCGGCGGTCCGCGCCCGATCTACGAGCCGCTGCCGCCCGAGCGCATGGCGCACGACATGCCGCGTCCGCCGGCGGTGAAGCCGTCGATCCCCAATCGCACGCCGGGGGTTGTCGCCGCGGCGCCGATCCCGCAGGCCCTTGCCGGCCCGCTGACGGTCGCGAAGGTCGAGCCCTATATGGACGCCTTGGAGATGGACCTGCGCCGTCACGTTCACGCGCGCGGCATCGTCACCGCCCGCCAGGGCGACGTGATCGACATCGTCATCGTCAACGGTCTTCTGTTCACCGCGGATGGCGGCGTCGCCGGCGCCGAGGTGCTCGAGCCGCTGGCGGCCATCCTGCGCGGCTATGCCCACACGGCCGTCGCGGTGAACGGCTATACCGACACCGCCGGCGCGCCCGAACGCAACCTCGCGGTGTCGCAGAAGCGGGCGCGGCTCATCGCCGACGCGCTGATCCATGAAGGGGTGCCGTCCGGCCGCGTCTCGGCGCAGGGTTTCGGCGAGACGCGCCTGCGCGTGCGGACCGGCGACGACAGGAGCGAGCCGCGCAACCGCCGCATCGAAATCCTGCTGCGTCCCATGCCCGGCTGAGGCGAGCCGCCGGGGGACGGCGTAAACCGAAGGCCGGCCCTTGCGGCGCCCCGCGAAGTCGTGTGTTGTGCCGCCAAATCCGCCATCCCGGAGAGGCCGCATGAAAATCCGTACACTGATTATGTCCGCCGCGCTCATGGCCGCGCCGGCCGTCGCCGCCGACGCGCCCATGCCGGTTCCCGTGCTGGTCCGCGGCGTGATCGCCGGCACCGACGGCAAGACGGTCACCATCGACAAGGCCGACGGCACCGCGATCACCGGCGCGCTTGCGCCCACGACGTTCTATGCGGCGGTCGAGCCGCGGCGCCTGGACCAGATCAAGGCGACCGATTTCGTCGGCATCACCGCCGTGCCGGGGCCGAACGACACGCTGAAGGCGGAGGAGATCCACATCCTCCCCATCCATGTCGGCGAAGGCTCCTACCCCTGGGATCATCATCCCGGCGGCGGCAAGACCGCCGGCAGCATGACCAACGGCACCGTCGCGGTCGTCCATGGCGAGCCGACAATGGCGGGCAGCATGACCAACGGCACGGTTACGGGGGCGAGCGGCTGGTCGCTCAAGGTGACCTATCGCGGCGCCGAGACGGTCAACGGCAAATGCGTCGGTCACGCGCCGGCCGCGCCGACCGGCGGCTGCACCGGCGTCGCCGCCGTGAGCGTCACGCCGTCCACGCAGATCGTCGCCATCGTGCCGGCCAAGAACACCGACGCCAAGGCCGGCCTTGCGGTGTTTGCCTTCTTTGCCACCGGCCCCGACGGCAAATCGGTGGTCGGCTCGATGACGCTGGAAAAGAACGGCGTCAAGCCGCCGATGTGATTGGAAAGCCTCGCCTGCGCTGGAATCCGCTGCGCGGATGCCACCAAAACGCGCCGCGATCGTTTCGTTTCCGTGCGGGGAGTTCCCTCAACGCAAGGAATCGACCATGTCGCGTCAATTGATGGTTTCGGCCGCGTCCCTTTTGCTGCTCGCCGGCTGCGCCGACAGCACCGATTATAACGCTTATCCCGACGGCAACACGCCCTGGCATGTGAGCCAGGTCGGCGACGAAACCGATTATGAACTGTTCGACCGCGTCCTGTTCCGCAACGACTCCGCGGATTTGAGCGATCATGCCGGCCGCGTCGTCGCGGCGCTGGCGCAGGAGGCGCGCCATCATCCCAGCGCCGCCATCGTCGTCGATGGCTACACCGACACCACCGGCACGCCGGACCACAATCTGGATCTCAGCCAGGCGCGCGCCAAGACCGTCGCGGACGCGCTCATGCAGGAAGGCGTCAACGGCCGGCGCATCGAGACCCATGGCTTCGGCGAATCGCGTCTCGCGGTTCCCACCGGCAACGACGTCTCGGAGCCGCGCAACCGCCGGGTCGTGATCCGGATGATCCCCATCTGACCCTGGCTACTTCGCCAGCGCCGCGTCGATCTCGGCGTTCATCGCCGGATCGTCCGGCGTCGTGCGCGGGCCGAACACGCCGGCGATCGTGCCGTCCTTGTTGATCAGATATTTGTGGAAGTTCCACTTCGGCGCGGCGTCCTCGCCCAGTTCGCCCGCCAGCCATTTGTACAGCGGATGCGCATCGGCGCCGATCACGTCCTCCTTGGCCGTCATCGGAAAATCGACGCCGAACCGGGTCTCGCAGAAGGTCTTGATCTCGCCTTCCGTGCCCGGCTCCTCGCCGCCGAAATTGTTCGCCGGCACGCCCAGCACGACCAGGCCCTTGTCCTTTTTCGCCGTCCACAATGCTTCGAGGCCGCCATATTGCGGCGTCAGCCCGCACTGGCTCGCGACATTGACCACTAGCACGGCCTTGCCCTTGAACGCCGCCAAGGAAAGTTCGCCGCCGGTGATGGATTTGAATGCGAAGTCGTGTGCCGTGGTCATGCCTGCCTCCGTCGAAGTCGCGTCACGATAGCCGGTCAGCGCCGCTCCAGGAACAGGCCGGCGCCGAATGCCAGCAGCACCCCGCCGGTGATCGCGTCCAGCGCCCGCTTCACCGCCGCGCTCTGGACCCAGCGCGCGAGCGGCCGCATCAGCGTCGTCAGCAGCCAGAACCACAGCAAGCCTTCCGCGATATGGATGGTCGTGAGGAGCAGGCTGAAGCGCGTCACATCGGCGCCGGCCGGCACGAACAGGGGCAGGAACGTCACATAGAACACGCCGATCTTGGGATTGAGCAGGTTGGTCAGAAGCCCGCGCATCAGCCAGGAGCGCCGTTCCGGCGCGGCGGCCGGCGCCGCATCGGGTCCCGGCCCGGCAAAGGCCGCGGCCAGCATCCGCATCCCCAGCCACAGAATGTAGAGCGCGCCGGCGATGCGCAGCGCGTCATAGGCGAGGCGGGAGGCGGCAAGCAGCGCGCCCAGCCCGACCGCCGCCGCGAAACCCCACGCCAGGCAGCCGAGCGCGATGCCGAAGGCCGCGCGCATCGCCGGCGCCGGTCCTTCGACCGCCGCGGTTCGCAATACCAGCGCGGTGTCGAGGCCCGGCGTGACGGTCAGAAGGCCGGCCGCCAGGGCGAAGGCGGCGACCGCATGCGGCGCGTCCATATTTACCCCGCGTTAACGGCCGAAATCTAACAGAAGCGTCGCGGCCATGGTTAAGCAAATCGCAATACCCGCCCTGCAAGAATTGCCTAGCTTTGGATAGCCGAGCGCTTCATGACGCGTGCCCTCATCGTCGCGATCTACCTTCTGGCCAGCGCCACCGCCGGCACGGCCATGTTCATCGTGTCGGGCGCCCCGATCGGCCTGCTGACCGGATTCGTGCTGGCGCTCGGCTGCACCCAGATTCATGCCGGCCTGCGCCGGCGCCGCGACAAGCGCATCGCCGACCGCGAGATCGCGGGGCTGAAGCGCGTCAGCTTCCAGTTCGAACAGGCGCTGAGCGACACCCGTTTCAAGATCGACGACATGTCCAAGGCGATCGAGGCCAAGACCTCGGCGCAGAACAAGAAGATCGTCGCCGAACTCCAGGTGCTCGAGGCCCTGATGCGCGAATTCGCCAGCAAGGTGTCGAACAGCGCCAGGAAGGAACCGGCGATCGAACGCGACCCGGCGCCGCGCCAGGGTCCGGCCGGCGCCTATGTCGGCGCGCTCGGGGACGCGCAGATGCTCGAGACCATCCGCGCCTCGCTGGAGCAGAACCGCGTCGATCTCTATCTGCAGCCGATCGTGAGCCTGCCCCAGCGCAAGCTGCGCTTCTACGAGGCGCTGTCGCGGCTGCGCTCGGAGGACGGCAAGGTCATCATGCCGGAACAGTACATCAAGGTCGCCGCCCCGGCCGGCCTCATGTCGGTGGTCGATAACCTCCTGCTGTTCCGCTGCGTCCAGATCGTGCGCCGGCTGACGCAGAAGCAGCGCGACGTCGGCGTGTTCTGCAACATCTCCGGCGACACGCTGACCGACACCGAATTCTTTCCGCAATTCCTGGAATACATGCACCACAACCGCGACCTCGCCGGCCACATCGTGTTCGAGTTCGGGCAGGATGCGGTGACCAAGGCGGGCGGCCATGGCGAGGCCAACCTCGCCTATCTGGCAAGCCTCGGCTTCACGCTGTCGATGGATCACGTTTCCTCGCTGGCGCTCGATTTCGTGCGCCTCAAGAAGATCGGCTTCCGCTACATCAAGGTGCGGGCGCATACGCTGGCCTATGGCATGCAGGGCGCCCAGGCGCCGATCGCGGCAGAGGATTTCAAGAAGCTGCTGGAGCGCAACGGCCTCAACCTGATCGCCGAGCGGGTCGAGGACGAGAAGACCGTGGTGCAGCTCCTGGATCACGGTGTCGATTATGCCCAGGGCTATCTCTTCGGCGAGCCGCGCGCGGTGCGCGAGGAGACGCTGAAGGCGGTCGAGAAGGACGCCACCGTCATTCCGATGCGCAAGGCGGGGTAGACGCCGTCTTGACCGGGAACCGGCTGCGTGCGACCGCTAGCCCATGGCCGAAGAACCGATCCTTCTCGAGCATTTCGCCGACATCGCGCCCGGCTACGACGCGCTGGTCTGCGACGTGTGGGGCGTGCTGCACAATGGCGTGACGGCTCATCGCGAGGCCTGCGCCGCGCTCAAGAACTTCCGCGATCGCCACGGCCGCGTCATCCTGCTCTCCAACGCGCCGCGCCCGCCCTCGGACATCGAAATCCAGTTCGAGCGCATCGGCGTGCCGCTGGACTGCTACGACACCATCGTGACCTCCGGCGGCGCCGCGCGGGAGGACCTTGCCCGCCGCGCCGGACGGGGCGGTCTGGCCATGCTGCATCTGGGCCCGGAACGCGATCTCAACCTCTTCGCCGGCCTCAAGGTGGAGTTGGCCGACCTCGCCCATGCCGAAATCGTGCTCTGTACCGGGCCGTACAATGACGAGGTCGAGGGGCCGGACGATTATGAGGTGATCCTCGCGGCCTTGAAGGCGCGGGAGCTCACCATGCTCTGCGCCAATCCCGATTATGTCGTGCAGCGCGGCGGCAAGCTGGTCTACTGCGCCGGCGCGCTGGCCCAGGCCTATCAGAAGCTGGGCGGCGAGGTCGTCTATTACGGCAAGCCCCATCTTGCGATCTACGACCACGTCCGCGCCGTCGCCGGCGGGGCGCGGCGGCTGCTCGCCATCGGCGACGGCCTTGCCACCGACGTCAAGGGCGCCAACGCGGCCGGAATCGACGCGCTGTTCATCGCCGACGGCATCCATGGCGAGGATGTCGCCGAGTTCACCGGGCGCCACCTCGGCGCGCTGTTCACCAGATATGGCGCGCATGCCGGGGCGGCGATGCGGGCGCTTGTCTGGTAGCGGGCGCTGCCGATAGAACGGTGCCGCATCCAGGATCGGCCCATGACCTATTACATCGACGATTTGAAGCCCGGCATGTCCGAGAGCTTCGCCAAGACCGTCACCGCCCGCGACATCGCGCTGTTCGGCGAGGTGTCGGGCGACGTCAACCCCGTCCATTTCGACGAGGATATCGCGAAGACGACCATCTTCAAGGGCCGCATCGCGCACGGCGTGCTGAGCGCGTCCTATATCTCCACCGTCCTGGGCATGAAGATGCCGGGACCGGGCACCATCTTCCTGTCGCTGACGACGCGCTTCAAGGCGCCGGTGCGGATCGGCGACACCGTCGTCGCGACCTGCACGGTGCGCGACGTCAACGCCGAGAAGCGCCGCGTCGTGTTCGACTGCGTCTGTAAGGTCGGCGAGACCGTCGTGGTCGAGGGCGAGGCGCTGGTGATGACGCCGGCGCGGCCCAAGGCCTGATGCGCATCTTTCGCCACACCGCGGACGTTCCCGATGCCTTCCGGGGCGCGGTGGTGGCGATCGGCAATTTCGACGGCGTGCATCGCGGCCACCAGGCGCTGATCGGCGAGGCGCGCCGCATGGCGCAGGAGCGCAGCGCGCCCTTCGGCGTGCTGGCCTTCGAGCCGCACCCGCAGGAATTCTTCCGCCCCTCGCCGGAATCGTTCCGCCTGACGCCGTTCCGCGCCAAGGCGCGGCTGATTGCCGAACTGGGCGCCGATGCGCTGTTCGCGCTTCACTTCGATGCCGCCCTGGCCACCAAGAGCGCGCAGGATTTCGTGCTCGACGTCCTCATCGAAGGTCTGGCCGTCGGCGCGGTCGTGGTGGGGGGCGACTTCCAGTTCGGCAACGGCCGCGCCGGCAACGCCACGGTGCTGGCCTATATGGGCGAGATGGAAGGCTTCGGCGTCACGCTGTTCGATCCGGTCCTCGCCGGCGACGGCGGGAAAATCTCATCGACGGAAATCCGCCAGGCGCTCAAGGCGGGACAGCCCGACATCGCCGCGCGCCTGCTCGGCCATCCCTGGAGCGTCGAGGGCCGGATCGAGCATGGCGACAAGCGCGGCCGCACCATCGGCTTTCCGACCGCCAACATGCGGCTCATCGATTGCCTGGCCCCGGCCTTCGGCATCTATGCCGTCCGGATGAAGATCTTCGAGGACGATCGTGTCGTCGGCGCGCGGGACGGCGTCGCCAATTTCGGCATCCGCCCGATGTTCGAAACCAAGGTTCCCCTTTTGGAGACCTATCTGTTCGACTTCGCGGGCGATCTCTACGGCAAGCATGTCGCCGTCGAGCTGATCGCCTATCTGCGTCCCGAGGCGAAATTCGAATCCCTGGACGCCCTGAAGGCTCAGATGGCCAAGGATGAGCAGGCGGCGCGCCTTCTGTTGCAGGGCTGACCGCAGAATCCTGCTGCCGTCGTCAAATGTTCCTGATATGTTCCAGTCGGAGATTCGCGCCATGACGAAAGCCGCCACGATTTTCGGCATCAAGAACTGCGACACGATGAAGAAGGCCCGTGCCTGGCTCGATGGCCACGGCGTCGCTTACGCGTTTCACGACTACAAGCTGCAGGGCATCGACCGCGCCACGCTGGCGCGCTGGGTCGATGTGCTCGGCTGGGAGACGGTGCTCAACCGCGGCGGCAGGACCTTTCGCGATCTGCCCGATGCGAAGAAGGAAAATCTCGACGCGCGCCGGGCGATCGAATTGATGCTGGCGCAACCCTCGATGATCAAGCGTCCCATCCTGGATCGTCGCGGCAGGCTCGTCGCCGGCTTCAAGCCCGACCTGTACGCAACGCTTTTCGCCGAACAATGATGCGTCGCTGCAATCCATGCACAGGAAAAATGCGCGCCGCCAAACGCATCGCGTCGCTTGGCGCGCAGGGAGCCAAATTACCTGTTAGCAACGGCGTCGCGCGCTTGCCGTGCGCATGCGAGGTCGTTTGATTCGGCCCCCGCGCGCGCCGCATCAGAAGAACAAGAAGAAATGGAACAGGAAGCTTATCGCCACGTCCCCTACGACATCGAGGTCGAGCAGGCGCTGCTCGGCGCGATCCTCGTGGACAATCAGGCGATCGAACGCATCGCCTCGATCCTGAAGGCGGAGGATTTCTACGATCCGCTGCACGCGCGCCTGTTCGAGGTGATGCTGGCGACGTCGGAGCGCGGCGGCATGGTGCTGACGCCGTTGACGCTGCACGCCGCGATGAAGGCCGATCCGGGCCTGATGGAGGTCGGCGGCCATGCCTATCTCGCGGGACTGGCCCAGGCGGCGCCGGCCATTCCCAACATCCGCGACCTCGCGCGCATCCTGCATGACCTCGCGGTCCGGCGCACGCTGATCGGCATCGGCGAGGACATCGTCAACACGGCCTATGAGGCGCCGCACGACAAACCGCCCAAGACCCAGATCGAGGAGGCGGAGAAGGCGCTCTATCGCGTCAGCGAAAGCTCCAAATACGGCTCCGGCCCGATCGATTTCGCCGAGAGCCTGCGGCGCACGGTGGAACTGGCGGAAAAGGCGCAGGCGCGGGGCGGGCGAATCTCGGGTCTGGTCACCGGTTTCTCCGACATCGATCTGCTGCTCGGCGGCTTGCAGCCTTCCGATCTCATCATCGTCGCGGGGCGCCCCGGCATGGGCAAGACCTCGCTGGCGACCAACATGGCGTTCCACACCACGCGCGCCTATGTGCGCGACATCGAGGCGGGCGCCGAGGTGCCGAGCGGGGCGCCGGTGCTGTTCTTCTCGCTGGAAATGGCGGCGCAGCAGCTCTCGGCGCGCATCCTGTCGGAGCAGACCGAGATCGAGATGTGGAAAATCCGCAACGGCAGGTTCACCGAGAGCGAGTGGGAGAAATTCGTGCTCGCGATGCAGGACCTTTCCACCCTGCCGCTCTATATCGACGACACCGGCGGCATTTCGGTGGCGCAGATCGCCGCCAGGGCGCGCCGGCTCAAGCGCGAGAAGAACATCGGTTGCATCATGATCGATCACATCCAGCTCGTCGCCGGCGCCGGCCGCACCGAGAATCGGGTGCAGGAGATCACGGAGATTTCAAAGGCGCTGAAGGTTCTGGCCAAGGACCTCGACGTGCCCGTCATCGCGTTGTCGCAGCTGTCGCGCTCGGTCGATAGCCGCGACGACAAGCGGCCCGTCCTGTCGGACCTTCGCGAATCCGGCTCGATCGAGCAGGACGCGGACGTGGTGATGTTCGTCTATCGCGAGGAGTACTATCTCAAATCGCGCGAGCCGGATCCGGCGACGCCCGACCATGCCAAGTGGCTCGAAAAGTGTGAACGCGCCACCAATCGCGCCGAAGTCATCGTCGAAAAGCACCGTCACGGCGCGACCAACAAGATCGACTTGCAGTTCAATTCCGAGTTCACCCGGTTCTCGAACCTGGCGGCGGACGACGCGCGGCGTTAGCGGCGCGGCGCGTCCTCGTCCGGGCAATCGGCGTCATAGCCGTGCCACGGGTCCATCCGCGCGCGTCCGTGGCCCCCGGTTTCATAATGCGCCGGGATGCCGGCCGCGGCGCCGCCGCCATGGCCGTAGCCATAGCCGTCCGCCCGTCCGCCGGCGGTCCGATAGCGTTCGCCGCCCGTGACATAGGAACGGCTGTCGCTGCGATAGTCGTAGGTGGAGACCGAATATTCCGAATATTCGCGGCGCCAGGCAAAGGCGTGATAGCCGCCGCCCGCATAGTGATCCGCGCGGTGGCGCCGATGGCGATGCGCGGGTCGCGGCATGTCGATGTCGGGCTTGGCCGGCACGGCCGCGGCCTGCAGCGGCGGCGCGCAATTGCACTCCACCTTCGCCGCCTTGGGCGTTCCGGTGTTGATGTCGCAACTCGAAACCGTCAGCGCGGCCAAAATCGCGAACGCCGCCAAACCCAATCGCATGCCTGCATCCTCCGCGGCGCCTGCGCGCCGCGCGTGGTTCGAGGCAGTATGGCCCGGACGCGGCCGGGACGGATTGGTTTTTGCGCGTCTGGGTTAATACGAGGGATGGGCCTCGACGCGTACGAAATCGGCCTCGCGCCGCGCCAGGCTCGCGACCTGGCTCGGCAGCAGGCGCAGATCGTAATAGGTCCGCACGAATTTGCGCTTGACGCGGCGCCAGCTGAAATCGCGGGAGTCCGCGCGCCACTCGTCGATGTCGGTGCGTCCGCCGATCGCCAGGGATTGGCGCGCGATGGCGGGAATGAGCTGGTGGGGCGCCAGCGATGCGGACAGCGGCGAATTGTTCGGGTTGAACAGCATGTGATCCACCGGCAGCGGCCAGCGTTCCGGCCAGGACAGAAGCTGGGCGGCGACCTCGCGCGACAGGATATAGGCGGCCGCGCCGGTGTGGCGCGAGCGCATCCGGCCGATCTGGCGCCGGCCTCGCGTCGGCGTCAGCGCGCCCAGAAGGACGCGCTGATGGTCGGGACCGTAGTGCTCGATTTTCAGGAGGCCGATGGCGGGCGGGATCCAGGACGCATCGCGCAGAAGCGCCGCGGCGTCCGGATCCAGCGCGACGTCGTCTTCCAGGACGATCGCATGGCTCTCGCCGGTCGCCAGGAACATGCTCCAGGCGCGCATATGGCTGAGCGTGCAGCACTTGTCGCCCTTGGGTATCGGGCCCAGGGGGCCATCGGGCGCAAAGCGCCGGTCGATCGCCGCGTCCGCCGCCTGTTTCGCATCGATCGCCACGACCGGTTGAACCGTCAGGCCCAGTCGCGATAATTGCTCCGTCATCTTGCGCAGGCGGTCCGGCCGCCGCGCCAGATTGATCAGGAAAACTTGCATGCGTCAGGGCCCCTCTCGGCGTGATTCCCGAACGTGCATTGAACCCTTTTGGGGCCTCATTCCTGCGAGCGGATTGCTACATTGTTTGCTTCCGATTTAGATTGTCATACTTTGCGACAAAAAAATCCAACAACGTCATTGTGCGGTCCCCGCGATCGGCATGTTGTCATTGTTCGCTCGGTAACGTTTCGTAATCGCGTTCGTTCCGCGGGACGTCGGCTCCACGATCGAACCGCAATCGTCGAACGATGAGTGCTTCGCGCCATCGGGCTCTCATGGCCGCGACGGTGCGAGCGGCGCGCCGGCGCGATCGCATCGCGATTTCGGCGCCGCGGGATTTCGAACTGATCGACAGCCATGCGGTCGCGCCCGAAGCGGCGCGCCTGATCGCTCCGCTGCCCTATTGCCTGGACCTGCCCGGACGTCGCGCGATCTATGTCGGCGGCATCGAGTCCCAGGCGGCACAGGCGGCGCCCTTCTATTATCTGCATCTGCGCCGCCATGCGCGGCGCGCTCTGTCCGCACCTTGGGAAACGCTGCCCCTGGCGGCGCGGCCGGATGGCGCGCCGATCTTCCTGTTCTCGCCCGGCCGCTGCGGTTCGACGCTGCTGAGCCGGCTGCTGTCGGCGGCCGGCGTGGCCAATGTGTCGGAGCCGGATTTCTATACCCAGGCGACGTCGGCCGCCTGCGCCAGCCGGCTCAATCCGTTGCGCGCGCGCATGCGGATGGCGGTCGCGGCCATGGGCGCGGACCTGGCGGCGGCGCTGGACCCGGCGCGGGCGCCGGTCGTCAAATTGCGGGCGGAGTCCTGCCGCGCGCCCGATCTCCTGGTCGGGCCGAACGAGCGGCGCACGCTGTTCATGACCCGCGACTTCGAGGCCTGGGCCCGCTCGAACACGCGCGCGTTCCGCAATCCGGCGGCCAAGTCGGTGCGCAAATACCTGACCGCCCTGCGCTGTGCGGCCTGGCTGAGGCAAAACAGCGACTGCCACGTCGTGCGCTATGAAGACCTGCTGGCCGATCCGGCCGCGGTTGCGGGCGCGCTCGGCCGGTTCGTTGGTTGCACGATTCCCCCCGCCGCCGTCGCGTCAACCATGACGGAAGATTCACAGGACGACACCCCCCTCGAAAAAGGCGGCCGGATCGACCGCCCCGGCTGGGAGCGGCGCTTCGACCAGACCATGGCGCTATGGAATTCTGCTAAAGTAAAAGGCATATGCGACAGGCTCGGCGACGGCGCGACCGGCCGCGGCACACGCGAGTAGCATCGACAGGATTTTGCGTGACCGACAGTGCGGCCGAGCCAGACGCCTTCGCCGGAATGGCGGCCGAGCATCCTCTCATGGCGGCGGGCGCCGACCAGGACAGCCGCCGCAACAGGATCCGCAGGACGATCGCGGTGGCGGCGGTCATCGTCGTGCATTTTCTGGCGATCCTGCTGATCGCCTACAGCAACAAGCTGCCCGCCATCGAGAAGATCCGCGTGACGATGCCCGAGGCCATCGCCTGGATTCCGATCGCGCAGCCGGCCGCCCACCCGCTGCGCAGGATCGAAGGTCCGCAGGACCAGACCGAGCCGTTCCCGCAGATCACCGCGCCGATCACCCTGCCGCCCGTGCGCCACAAGGAGCTGGAGCCGCCGGCGCCCGGCGGGATCGAAGGCGTCGGCCGCGCGCTCGCCTGCGGCGCGTCGAGCTATGAGAATCTCCCGGCTGCGGAGCGCGAGCGCTGCTATCGCCGCCCCTGGGCCTATGTGAAACGGCCCGACGGCACCATCGTGCTGGACGTCCCCAAGACCGAGCCGCCGCCGACCACGGCCGACATCATCCGCCACGAGCAGCAGATCGCGCCGCCCTGTCCGGTGCTGAGCAATGTTCCCTGCCTGGGCAAGGTCATTCATGGCGATCAGCCGTTCTAGATCGCCCTGCGGCGCGCCCGCCTTTGACGCCGGCCAAGGCCCCCGGCATTGTCCGCACGATGAGCGAACCGGATTTCGAAGCGGCGCGTCTGACGGTGCGGTTGGACGCGGTGGTGGCCAATTACCGCCTGTTCCAGCGCCTGATCGGGCCTGCCGCCGTCGCCGGCGTCGTCAAGGCGGACGCCTATGGCCTGGGCGCCGAGCCGGTCGTCGCGGCCCTGACCGCGGCCGGCTGCGACACCTTCTTCGTCGCCCGGCTGGAAGAGGGCGTCGCGTTGCGCAAGACGGTTCCGGCGGCGCGCATCTTCGTGCTCGACGGCGCCGCGCCTGATGCGGTGCCGGGGCTCATCGGCCATCGCCTCACGCCCGTCCTCAACTCGCTCGCCGAGATCGCCGGCTGGAACGCCGCCGCGCAGTCGATGCGCACCGCGCTCGAATGCGCCATCCACATCGACACCGGCATGAGCCGGCTGGGCCTGCCGGGCGAAGAGCTGTCGCGCCTCGCGGCCGATCACGCCAAGCGCCTGGACGGGCTGCGGGTGGTGTTGTGGGTGAGCCATCTCGCCTGCGCCGACGCGCCGGACGCGAAGATGAATCCCGTGCAGCTCGACCGCTTCCGGACCGCGCTCGCCATGCTGCCGCCGGCGCCGGCGAGCCTGGCGTCGTCCGGCGGCGTGCTGCTCGGCAAGGACTATGCCTTCGACATGGTGCGGCCGGGCATCGGCCTTTATGGCGGCAACGTGCAGCACGCGCCGCGCAATCCCTTTGCCGTGGCGGCGGTCCTGAGCGGGCGCGTGCTCCAGATCCGCCGAATTGACAGGGGGGAAAGCGTTGGATACGGAGCCACCTATCGGGCGAAGCGGCCGACGGTGATCGCCACCGTGGCCCTGGGCTATGCGGACGGGTTGATGCGCGCCATCGGCAATCGCGGAGTTGCGGCCATCGCGGGCGTGCGCGCGCCGGTGGTGGGCCGCGCCTCGATGGACCTCGTCACGCTGGATGCGAGCGAGGTCCCGGCGGAGGCGCTCACCACCGAAGCGCAGGCCGAGTTCTTCGGCGACACGATCGCGCTGGAAGAGGTCGCGCGCGCCGCCGACACCGTGGCCTATGAGATCCTCACCGCCATCGCGCCGCGCGTGCCGCGCCGCTACCGGGGCCAGGCATCATGAACATCCTCGCGCCGATCGGTCGCGCCGTCCTGGCGCTGCTGGGCCAGATCGGCCGGCTCACCCTGTTCACCTGGTCGGCGGTCACCGGCATCTTCCGCCCGCCGGTCTATTGGCGGCACATCCTGCTTCAGCTGCTGCGCATCGGCTATTTCTCGCTGCCCGTCGTGGGCTTGACCGCGTTCTTCACCGGCGGCGCGCTGGCGCTGCAGATCTATCTGGGCGGCAATCGCTACGGGGCGGAGGCCATCGTGCCGCAGATCGTCGTCCTCGGCATCACGCGCGAGCTTGGGCCGGTGATCGCCGGCCTGATGGTGGCGGGGCGCGTCGCCGCCGCGATCGCGGCCGAGATCGGCACCATGCGCGTGACCGAGCAGATCGACGCCCTGACCACGCTCGCGACCAATCCGATCAAATACCTGGTCGTGCCCCGGCTGGTCGCGGCGGTCCTCTCGATGCCGATCCTGGTCGCCATCGCCGACATCATCGGCGTGTTCGGCGGCTATGTCGTCGCCACCGAGACCCTGGACTTCTCCGGCGGCATCTATCTCAAGAACACCATCGACTTCATGACCCGCCAGGACGTGATGAGCGGCCTGTACAAGGCGGCGGCCTTCGGATTCATCATCGCGCTGATGGGCTGCTACAACGGCTTTCACTCCAAGGGCGGCGCACAGGGCGTCGGCGCGGCCACGACCAATGCGGTGGTGTCGTCCTCGATCCTGATCCTGGCCGCGAACTACCTGCTCACCTCCCTCCTGTTTTCGAAATAGGAGGGCGCGATGGCGACACCCAAGATCGAGCTGCGCGGCGTCAAGAAGCGGTTCGGGCGAAAGGTCGTGCTCGACGGCATCGACCTCGTATTGCCGGCCGGGGAGTCGCTGGTGGTGATCGGCGGCTCGGGCACCGGCAAGTCGGTGACAATCAAATGCGTGCTCGGCATCCTGCGGCCCGACGCCGGCCAGATCTTCATCGACGGCAAGGACGTCACCCATCTGGGCGGCCGGGGGCGCGACGAGATGCTCAAGCAGTTCGGCATGCTGTTCCAGGGCGCGGCGCTGTTCGACTCGCTGACGGTGTGGGAGAACGTCGCCTTCGGCCTGATCCAGGGCCGCGGCATGGCGCGCCGCAAGGCCAAGGACATCGCGATCGACAAGCTCGCCAAGGTGGGCTTGGGCGCCGAAGTCGCCTATCTCTCGCCGTCCGAATTGTCGGGCGGCATGCAGAAGCGGGTGGGCCTCGCCCGCGCCATCGCCGCCGACCCGCAGATCATCTTTTTCGACGAGCCGACCACGGGTCTCGATCCGATCATGGCCGACGTGATCAACAACCTGATCGTCGATACGGTGAAGGATGTCGGCGCCACGACGCTGTCGATCACCCACGACATGGTCAGCGCGCGCAAGATCGCCGACAGGATCGCGATGCTCTACAAGGGCAGGATCATCTGGCACGGCCCGACGGCCGACATCGACCACAGCGGCAACCCTTACGTCGACCAGTTCATCCACGGCCGCGCCGAAGGCCCGATCAAGATGGAAGTGCGGGGGTAAGCCGTGAAACGGTCCACGATCATCTTGGTGATCCTGAACGTCGCGGTGTGGGGATTCTTAATTTATAATGGATTCGATCTGCTATGGGGCGCCGGTCGAACGAGTCCGAACGTGGGACAGATCAGTTATTATGTGTACATGCCGGTCACGGTGCTCGCCTTTTCCATCGTTTGGCCCCTTATCACTTGGCGGCTTCCGACTTGGGCGCGAAATGTAGTCCCCGTGATCGCGCTGCTCTTTCTGCCGATCTTTCTGTTTCCCTACACCGGCGGCATGTGAACCGCCCCTTGACGCGCCTGCTATAATCGAATCATGGCTCGTTCCTCTGCCTCCTTCATCTGCCAGTCCTGCGGCGCCGTTCATTCCAAATGGTCCGGGCGCTGCGAGGCGTGCGGCGGCTGGAACACCATCACCGAGGAAGGCGCCCCCGCGCCGATCGGCGCCGGCGCCGCCAAGCGCGTGAAGGGCCGCCGCTTCGCATTGGAAGACCTCAGGACCGAAGACGCCGCGCCGCCGCGCCGCGTCACCGGCATCGCGGAGTTCGATCGCGTCACCGGCGGCGGCATCGTGCCGGGCTCGGCGCTCCTGATCGGCGGCGACCCCGGCGTCGGCAAGTCCACCCTCATCCTCCAGGCGCTGGCGTCCTATGCCGCGCGCGGCGGCCGCGCCGTCTATATCTCCGGCGAGGAGGCGATGGCCCAGGTGCGCCTGCGCGCCGCCCGCATGGGCGTGTCGGACGTTCCCGTGGCGCTCGGCGCCGCGACCAATATCGAGGACATCCTCGCCACCCTCGATGCCGAGACGCGGCCCGACCTCGTCGCCATCGACTCGATCCAGACGATCTGGACCGGCGCGCTGGAGGCCGCCCCCGGCACCATCGCCCAGGTGCGCACCGCCTCCTTCGATCTGGTGCGCTACGCCAAGGCGAGCGGCGCCGCCGTCATCCTGGTCGGCCATGTCACCAAGGACGGCCAGATCGCCGGCCCCAAGGCGGTCGAGCACCTGGTCGACGCGGTGCTCTATTTCGAAGGCGAGCGCGGCCATCATTTCCGCGTGCTGCGCGCGGTGAAGAACCGCTTCGGCCCGACCGACGAGATCGGCGTGTTCGACATGACCGGCAAGGGTCTCGCCGAGGTCGCCAATCCGTCGGCCCTGTTCCTCGGCGACCGCAACTCGACCTCGCCGGGCACGGCGGTGTTCGCCGGGCTGGAAGGCACGCGCCCGCTGCTGGTGGAGATTCAGGCGCGGGTCGCCGCAGCGAGCTATAGAAGCCCGCGCTGTGCAGTGGTCGGTTGGGATACC
>DASWOE010000159.1:0-2169 GCA_036398875.1 Rhizomicrobium sp. | reverse complement strand
CCGATTGGCCGCTCGCCCGCCTCGCGCCGCCGGCCGAGCGGCCCGCCGGCGCGCCGCGCATCGCCATCGTGATCGACGATCTGGGCAGCGACCTGGCGAGCACCGACCGCGCCATCCGCCTGCCGAAGGCGGTCGCGCTCTCCTTCCTGCCTTACGCCGACGCGACACCCCGGCTGTCGGCCGAGGCTGTGCGCGGCGGCCACGAGGTCCTGCTGCATATGCCGATGGAGGCGCAAGGCGAGCACGATCCGGGCCCGCTGGCGCTGACCGTCGCGCTGGCGCCCGGCGGGATCCGCCGCCGGCTCGACGCCGCGCTGGCGCGCGTGCCGGACGCCGTCGGCATCAACAACCACATGGGCAGCCGTTTCACGCAGAGCCGCGACGCGCTGATCCCGGTCGCGGAGGACCTTGCGGCGCGCCACCTGCTATTCTTCGACTCGCGCACCACGCCGGCGACGCAGGTCGTGCCGGTGGCGCGCGCCTTCGGCGTCGCCAGCGCCGGCCGCGACGTCTTCCTCGACGACGAGCAGGCGGCCGGCCCCGTCGCCACCGCGCTTCGGGCGTTGGAGGCGCGCGCCCGCACACAGGGCGTCGCTATCGCCATCGGCCATCCGCACGACGTGACGCTGGCGGCGCTGGGGCAATGGACGGCGCGCGCCGCCGCCCGCGGCTTCGTGCTCGTGCCGCTGTCCGAAGCGATCCGCCTCAAGACCGGACGCGAAACGCGCGGAACGATGAAGGAAGGCGCGCGCTGAGCCGCGCAGCGTCTCACTGCCCCTTTTTGCCCGCCGTCGCGAACCGCACCGCTTCGTCCGCGGCGGCCATCAGCGCCTTCGCCTTGTTGACGGTCTCCTGGTACTCCGCCTCGGGCACGCTGTCGGCCACCACGCCGCCGCCGGCCTGGACGTACATCATGCCGTCCTTGACCAGCGCGGTGCGCAGCACGATGCAGGTGTCCATCGAGCCGTCGGCGGCGAAATAGCCGACCGCGCCGGCATAGACCGCGCCGCGTTTCTCCTTCTCGAATTCGTCGATGAGCTCCATGGCGCGGATCTTCGGCGCCCCCGTCAGCGTGCCGGCCGGCAGTCCCGCCGCCAGCGCGTCGATCGCATCGACTCCGTCGCGGATCTCGCCTTCGACGTTCGATACCAGATGCATCACATGGCTGTAGCGCTCGATGAAGAAGCTGTCGGTGACCTTCACCGCGCCGGTCTTCGCCACGCGGCCGACATCGTTGCGCCCCAGGTCGACCAGCATCAGGTGCTCGGCGCGCTCCTTGGGATCGTGCATCAGCTCGTCGGCGAGCGCCGCGTCTTCGGCGGCCGTCTTGCCGCGCACCCGCGTGCCGGCGATGGGCCGGATGGTGACGACGCCGTCGCGCAGGCGCACCAATATCTCCGGGCTCGACCCCACGATGGAAAAGCCCGGAAACGCCAGATTGTAGAGGAAAGGCGAGGGATTGAGCCGGCGCAGCGCGCGATAGAGCGCGAAGGGCGGCAGCGCGAAGGGCCGGCGGAAGCGCTGGCTCGGCACCACCTGGAACACGTCGCCGGCGCGGATATATTCCTTGGCGCGCTCGACGATCGCGAGATACTCCGCATGCGTCGTATTGGATTGGATCGGCGACAGCGCCGGCAGGTTCTGCGGCGCGCGCGGCGCCGCCGGAGCGGGGCGCTCCAGATCGTCCACCGTGTCCTGCAGCCTTTCGCTCGCCCGCGCATAGGCGGCGCGCGCATCGACGCCGACCTCCGGCCACACCGGCGTCACGATCAGGATCTCGTCGCGCACCGTGTCGAAGATCGCCGCGATGGTCGGGCGCAGCAGGATCGCGTCGGGCAGGCCCAGCGTGTCGGCGGGCACCTTGGGCAGCTTCTCGATCAGCCGCACGATGTCGTAGCCGAGATAGCCATAGAGCCCCGCCGCCATCGGCGGCAGTCCGGCCGGCAATGCGATGCGCGATTCCGCGACCAGCGCGCGCAACGCGTCCAGCGGCCTGTCGGCCGGGGCGTCGGCGACGAACGCGTCCGGCGCCGCGCGCGCGTTGCGGTTGATCTCGGCCCGGCCGTCCCGGCAGCGCCAGATCAGATCGGGCTTCAGCCCGATGATCGAATAGCGGCCGCGCGACTCGCCGCCCTGCACGCTTTCGAGCAGGAAGGCGTTGTCGCGGCC
>DASWOE010000158.1:0-4203 GCA_036398875.1 Rhizomicrobium sp. | reverse complement strand
GCTCGACCTGCCCGCCGAGCTGGACCTGGTCGGCCCGCAGCTGAAACGGCTGTCGAAGATCATGGGCAAGGAGTTCGGCGACAATGCCGCGCCGGCGGCCATCGCGCGCGACGGCGTCTCGATCGCCGGCTTCGCGGGCCTTCCCACCTACAACCGCGCCAATGCGCAGATGCAGTTCCTGTTCGTCAACGGCAGGCCGGTGCGCGACAAGCTTCTGATCGGCGCGGTGCGCGGCGCCTATGCCGATTTCCTCGCGCGCGACCGCCATCCGGCCCTTGCCCTGTTCCTCGATTGCGATCCCGCCTTCGTCGATGTCAACGTCCATCCCGCCAAGACCGAGGTGCGCTTCCGCGACGGCGGCCTCGTGCGCGGCCTGATCGTGTCGTCGCTGAAGCATGCGCTCGCCGAGGCCGGCCATCGTGCCTCGACCACCGTCGCCGGCGCCGCGCTGGCGGCGCTGCGGCCGCAGGCGAACACGGGCTTCTACCAAGGCGACTACACGCGCCATCCGTCCGCGCACGATCCGGGACGCAGCTTCTACGCGCCATTGCTCGATGGCGATGCCGCCGCGGCACCCGCCGCGCGGATCGAGGAGCCGGCGGGCCAGGCCGCGCCCGACCTGCCGCTCGGGGTCGCTCGCGCCCAGCTGCACGAGACCTATGTCGTGGCGCAGACCGCCGACGGCATCGTCATCGTCGATCAGCACGCGGCGCATGAACGCCTGGTCTATGAGCGCATGAAGGCGGCGCTGGCCAATGGCGGCATCGCGCGCCAGCCGCTCTTGATCCCCGAGATCGTCGAGCTCGACCCCGCCGAGGTCGCGCGCGTCGCATCGCGCGCTGGCGAGCTTGCCGAGCTCGGCCTCGTCGTCGAGGCCTTCGGGCCGGACGCGGTGATGGTGCGCGAAATGCCCGCCATGCTCGGCCAGGCCGACATCAAGGGCCTCGTCCGCGATCTCGCCGACGACATCGCCGAAACCGGCAATGCCCATTCGCTGCAGGAGCGGCTGGAGGCGGTCTCCGGCACGCTGGCCTGCCACATGGCGGTGCGGGCCGGACGGCGCCTCAATGCCGAGGAGATGAACGCGCTGCTGCGCGAGATGGAAGCCACGCCGCATTCGGGCCAGTGCAATCACGGAAGGCCGACCTATGTGGAGCTGAAGCTGGCCGACATCGAAAGGCTGTTCGGCCGGCGCTAGCGGCGCGGCATGTCTCAATTGGACATGGCACGCATTGCAAACATCAGTCGCACGAAGCGCTTAACCGCGTTTCCAAGGAGTTCCTTAAGACTTGTCTGCAACCCTCTCGGTGCGGTCTTAACATTCGGGCAAGGCCGCGCTGGGCTGTGGCATTCAATGCTCAAACGGATCTATCAGGAGCCGCGCAAGGCGCTGACGCAGCAGGAGCTCAACGCGGTCCTGCTCGCGCATGAACGGCTGCTGAGCTATCAGCGCGGCGCCGCCAAGGCCGAGTTGTCGCGCACCAAGCTCGACCGCCTCAATCTCGCCAACCGCAATCTGGCGGAGGCGGATTTCTCCTTCGCCTCCATGGTCGGCGCCGTCCTGTTCGGCAGCACGCTCGACCGCGCCAACCTGCACTGCGCCGATCTGCGCGACTGCGATTTCAGTTCGGCGCGGCTGGTGAAGGCGGACATGCGCGGCGCGTCCCTCTGCGGCGCCAAGCTCGGCTTCGCCAAGCTCGACGGCGCCGACCTGCGCGCCGCCACCGTCGTGTACAAGGGCCCGGATGCGCCGGCAGGGGCGGAAGACACGTTCCGCGTCGATTTCTCCAACGCCTCGCTCAAGGGCGCGTCCTTCGGCCATGCCCGGCTCGACGGCGTGAACTTCTCGGGCGCGATCCTGGAAGGCGCCAATTTCAAGAACGCCCATCTCTCCAACGTCACCTTCAAGAACGCGGTCCTGACCGGCGTGGACATCGCCGATCTCGACGTCCCGCCCGAGGCGCTGGAGGGCGCCATATTGGGCGTGAGCGCGCAGGCCGCGGCGCGCGCGACGGCGATCGCCGCCATGATCGAGGCCCATCGGCTCTGCATCGCCAGCGGCGCCGCCGAAGGAAAGCCGGCGGTTCTCGATGGCGAGGACCTGCGCGTGGTTCGGGAGCTGTTCCTCGAAAAGCCGCTCACCGGCTTGTCGGCGCGCCGGGTCTTGGCGATCGGCATCGATTTTTCCGGTTGCCAGCTTCAAGGCGCGCGTTTCGAAGGCGCCGATCTGCGCGAATGCGATTTCTCCGGCGCGGATCTGCGCGGCGCGTCGTTCCGCGATGCCAGGCTCGGGCATGCCAGATTCGAGAAAGCCAATCTCGGCAGCCTCCATCTCGCCGGCGGCAAAAAACTGGCGCCCGACTTCGCCGGCGCCGACGCGGTCCGCTCGCAATTCCGCCTGGCGATCCTGGACGCCGACATCGCCGCGCTCGGCCTCGGCGCTCCCCAATCCGCCGCGGCGTGACGCTCACAGCGCGCGCGCCAGCCGCCTGATCCCCGGCACGCCCATCGCGGCCTCGAAATCCGGCACGGTCTTGTCTTCGGCGAACTGAAAGCCGCAGGCGCGATAGCTCGCCTCGGCCGGCGCATTGCCGATCAGAAGGCTGATCTGTGCTCTCGCCGGGCCATGGCCGCGCATTTCGCCGAGCATGTGGCCGATCAGGGCCCGCGCCACGCCGCGGCCGCGACAATCGGGCCAGGTCGCGACGTTCTCAATCGTCCAGCAATCTTCGGCGCCGGTGGTCGCGCTCAGGATGAAGGCGCCGCGCTGCCACAGCTGCGCCTGTTCCGCCTGGCCGATCCCCATCGCGTCGCAGGCTTCCGCCATCGCATCCCCCGACACCCCATAGGGCGCCTCGTCCGGGAAGGCGCAGGCCGCCGCCGCCGGCTGTCCGTCGATCTCCGCGATGGTGAAAAACGAATGGTGCCACCAGGATTGGGCGCCGGCATTGGCCAGCCGGGCGCAGAACGCGACGCCGAATTCCACCGGCCGCCGCAGCACGATGTCGAACCAGCCGCGCGGCAGGTGCCCGCGCGCCGCCATGAACATCGCCCAGCCGAGGAAGCGGGCATCGTCCGGCGTCGCGGCTCTGAAGGTCGGGCTCATCGCCGCACAGTAGCGCAATTTCCGCGGCGCGAATGCGGCCGCGCCATTGCGCGCATCCGCCGGCCGGCCTAGCGTCGGGCGGTCATCGCAAGGACTCGTCCCCACAGTGTCGGCGCAGCGAAACAGCTAGACGTCCGTTCGGGTTCGCGGTCCACCAGGCCCGCCCCGGACGGTGAATTGCGCCTGTTTCGCACAAATGCTCGCACGCCGGGACCGCCATGGCCTATTTCCACAACCGCACCGTCAATCTGCTCAATCTGCACTACGTCATCGCCGCTACCGCGCTGGGCGGCGGCGGCGCGTTCTATGCGGTCTATCTGCTGAAAGCGGGCCTGAGCGTTCCGGCCGCCCTGGCGACGCTGGCCGTCATGTTCGCGACGCGCATGGTGTTGCGCTCGTTGCTTCTGCCGCTGGGAATCCGGCTCGGCCTGCGCAAGCTCGTGATCCTCGGCTCGCTGCTGATGGGGGCATCCTATCCGTTCCTGATCGGCGTGCACGGCCTGGGTGTCGGGCTGGTCGTGCTGATCGTCACCAGCGCGCTCGCCGACACCTTCTATTGGCCGAGCTACCACGCCTATTTCGCCGCGCTGGGAGATGAGGATCATCGCGGCCAGCAGATCGGCGTGCGCGAAGCCGTGGTCGCCGCGCTCGGCATCGTCAGCCCGCTGGCCGCCGGCTGGCTGCTGGTCCGCTTCGGCCCGGCGGTCGCGTTCGGCGTCACCGGCGTGGTGCAGGCGCTGTCGGCGCTTCCGATCCTGTGGACGCCGGAGGTCACGATCGCGCGTCATGCGCCCGGCGGGTTCCGCGCGGCGCTGCCCGGAGCGCTTCTGTTCCTCGGCGACGGCTGGGTCGCGGGCGGCTATATCCTCGCCTGGCAGATCGCGCTGTTCGAAACCCTGGGCGAGAACTATCTCGCCTATGGCGGCGCGCTGGCCGTGGCGGCGCTGGTCGGCGGCGTCGGCGGGCTGTTCCTCGGCCGGCTGATCGATTCCGGGCGGGGCACGCGCGCGGTCTGGCTTGCGATCGGGCTGCTGTCGCTGGTCATCGCGCTGCGCGCCGGCGTGCTGCACGACCCGGCGCTGGCGGTCATCGCCAAC
>DASWOE010000157.1:0-3611 GCA_036398875.1 Rhizomicrobium sp. | reverse complement strand
GCCTTTGGCTGGTACTGGCGCGCCGCGAGCCGCGGCCACGAACGGGCGATGAATCTCGTCGCGCGCTGCTATGAGGACGGCTGGGGCGTCGGGCGCGATCCCGCCGCGGCGCGGGTGTGGTATCGCCGGTCGGCCGAGGGCGGCTATTTCCGCGGCGCCTACAATTACGCGACCATTCTCAGCGCCGAAGGCTGCATCGCCGGCGCGCTGCGCTGGTTCCGCGTCGCTCTGGATGGCGCGCCCGAACCCACGCGCAGCCACATCGCGGCGGCGTTGCGGCGTCACCCGAATATCCAGATCCGCGCGCTGACGGATTGATCGCCGGGGAATGGCGGCGGTGTCTCAAGCCGTCGCGAACAGGTCGCGCGGCCGGCCGACGATCACCGCCTCGAAATCGAGCAGCGCGCGCTTCAGCGGCAATCCGCCACCGAAGCCGACAAGCGCGCCGTCGGCGCCGATGACGCGGTGGCAGGGCACGATCAATGGAATCGGATTGGCGTTGCAGGCCATGCCGACCGCGCGCGCCGCGCCCGGCTCGCCCAGCGCCTTGGCGATCGCGCCATAGGACACGGTTTCCCCGAACGGGATCACGCGCATCGCCTGCCAGACGGCACGCTCGAAATCGCTGCCCTGCTCGAAAGCGATGGCGAGATCGAAATCGCGGCGCGCGCCGGCGCAATACTCCTCGACCTGGGCGCGGACCGGGGCAAGCGCGTCGTCGTCGCGAACGCCTTGCGGCCCCCTGCCCTTGTCGGCATGCAGCCAGAAGCGCACGACGCGAGCCTCGGCATCGATGGCGGCCGCGAAGTGGGAAAAGCGCGTGGAGAAGGCGCCCCAGCGATGTTGTGGCCCGGTCATGGCGAAAAGGTAGCGCCGGCGGCCGCCGATGCCACCTGTTTCTTGCTGCCGGGTCCGAAAACCGCTAGCGCCGTGCCGGCAGGAAGCGGCTGTTGCGCAACAGCGCCGCCGAGATCACCGACACCAGGACGCCGACCGGGAAAATCTCCACGAAGGTCATCGCGAACCGGTAGAGCGGATTGGCATAGTCCCGCTTGAACTGCGCCATCTCCGCGACGAGCTTTGCCAGCGCCGGACCGGTCACGCCCTTGGCTTTTGCGTGGGCGATTATCGCCCTGGCATAGTCGCCGGCGAAATCCATGTGGGTGGCGGCCATCGCCAATTCCCAGGCCAGCACATAGATGATGCCGGCCACGATGCTGATCCCCAGGCCCAGGGCCAAGGCTGGGAAGAAGCCGATCACGCCGCCGCCGGCCACGTCGCGCTGGCGCTTGATCGCCAGGAAGATCGTGCTGAACGCGATCAGCATCGAGGCGTAGCCGACGACCATCCCGTAGGACTGCGGCGGGAAGCCTTTCAGCAGGACGGGCAGGAGCGACGTCGGTATCGCGACGATCACGCCGGCGATCAACCCATAAACGACGATCCTGCGCAGCATGGCTTTCCCCCGGTAGCGACGGGACAGCTTCGGCGGGACGCGGCCGCGCGGCAATCGCCCGAAAGGGTGATTTGCGCCGCTTCGCCCGAAAAAAACGGCGTCAGGCCACGATCCCGAGCTCGCGGGCCCTGGCGATGGCATCGGTGCGCCGCGCGGCGCCCAGCTTCTCGAACAGCCGCGCGACATGGGTCTTGACCGTGTTGGGCGAGACGTCGAGGCGGGCCGCGATCTGCTTGTTGGAGCGGCCGGCCGCCAGCTCCCGCAGGACCTCGAGTTCGCGGGCGCTGATTCCGAGCGCCGCCAGCGCCTGCGGATTGCCGTCTGGCGCGGGCCGCGCCGGTGCGGCGAACAGCCGGGCGCCGACATAGACGCCCAATGCGAGAAAGCCGAGCGCGATCAGGCCGACATAGAGGTCGCCGGCATGGCCGAGCGCCAGGCGGCGATAGTCCATCCATTGCAGCGCCACGGTGCCGCCGGCCAGCGCCACGCCATAGATCGCGGCGCGTTTCCACATCGCATTCATGGCGGCATTACAAACAAAAAGGGCCGCTGTTGCCAGCGGCCCTTTTGACTGGTGCGGGATGGCCGCCCCCTCCACCGCTCTCGCGAGGAGGATCGATCGAAGCTACTCCGCCGCTTCCTGCGGGGCGGGGCCTTCGAGCTGAGGAACCGGCACATTGGCCTTCGCCTGCTCTTCCTGGATCGCCCGGTCGCGCTCGGTTGCGACATGGCGCAACCGAGCCACGGCGCCGCCCGTGCCGGCCGGGATGAGACGGCCGACGATGACGTTCTCCTTGAGGCCCTCCAGCGTATCGACCTTGCCGTTGACGGCGGCATCGGTGAGCACGCGGGTGGTTTCCTGGAACGAGGCGGCCGAGAACACCGAGCGCGTCTGGAGCGACGCCTTGGTGATGCCCAGCAGGACCGGACGACCCTCGGCGAGCTTGCCGCCCACTTCCGTCGCCTTGGCATTCGCCTCGTCGAGCTCGAGCTGATCGACCTGTTCGCCGGCGAGCAGCGTGGTCTCGCCGCCCTCGGTGACTTCCAGCTTCTGCATCATCTGGCGGCAGATCACCTCGATATGCTTGTCGTTGATCTTCACGCCCTGGAGACGATAGACGTCCTGGATCTCCTTCACGAGATAGGTCGCCAGCTCCTCCATGCCCTTGATGCGCAGGATGTCGTGCGGAGAGGGATTGCCTTCGACGATGTAGTCGCCCTTCTCCACATAGTCGCCCTCGCGCACCGAGATGTGCTTGCCCTTCGGGATGAGATATTCCGTCGGGTCGAGCTTGTCGTTCCTCGGCTTGACGATGACGCGGCGCTTGTTCTTGTAGTCCTTGCCGAATTCGACGAACCCGTCGGCTTCCGCGAGCACCGCGGCTTCCTTGGGCTTGCGCGCCTCGAACAGCTCCGCCACGCGCGGCAGGCCGCCCGTGATGTCGCGGGTCTTGGCGCCCTCGGTCGGGATGCGGGCGACCACGTCGCCGGCCTTGACCTCGGACCCGTCCTCGACGGACAGGATGGCATCGACCGAAAGCGCGTAACGCGCCTCGCCGCCGCCGGGGATCTGGATCGGCTTGCCCTGCTTGTTGACGACCACGATGGTCGGCCGCAGTTCCGTCGCCTTGGCGCCGGAGCCGGTGCGGCTGTCGATCACCACCTTGTTCGACACGCCGGTCTTTTCGTCCGACACGTCGCGGAACGACACGCCCGAGATGAGCTCCTCATACTTCACGATGCCTTCGACATCGGTGAGCACGGGGAGCGTGTTCGGATTCCATTCCGCCAGCCGGTCGCCGCGCTTGACCGTGGCGCCGTCATCGACCTTCAGCCGCGCGCCATAGACGATGCGGTAGGAGGCACGCTCGGAGCCCTTCGGGTCCAGGATCACCGCCTGCATGTTGCGGCCCATCGCGATCAGCTCGCCGTCGGAATTCTTGACGACGTTGCGGTTCACGATCTTGACCTTGCCGTCATAGCTGGCCTCGATCTTGGACTGACCGGCCACCTGTGCGGCCCCACCGATATGGAAGGTACGCATGGTGAGCTGGGTGCCCGGTTCGCCGATCGACTGGGCGGCGATGACACCGACCGCTTCGCCGATATTGACGCTGGTACCGCGCGCCAGATCGCGGCCATAACACTTGCCGCA
>DASWOE010000156.1:0-6322 GCA_036398875.1 Rhizomicrobium sp. | reverse complement strand
ATGTTGAAGGGCTGGAACAGGAAGGTGCGGATCACCAGCACGACCAGCAGGGTGTAGACGATGGTCTTGATCGTCTCGGCCCAGCTTTCCTCCTTCTTGGCTTTCGGCTCCGCCGCGACCGGTTCGGCGTCGGCGGGCGGCGGCGCCGGCTCGGGCACCGGCGCGGGCTCCGCGGCCGGCGCGTCCAGGAGCGCGTCGATCAGCTTTTAGGGGTCGTCGGACATGGCGGCGTCTTTTGCGGGGCGGCAGGAGGGACGTCAAGGCGGCGGGGCGAAACTCGTCAAGCCGCCGGCACCGCCGAGATGATCACGATCGCCTGCGCGAGGGGGAAATCGTCGGTGATCGTCAGGTCGATCTGGGCGGCGTGGCCGGGCGGCGTGATCTCCGCCAGCCGCTTCAGCGCGCCGCCGGTGAGGCGCAGGCTGGGCTTGCCGCCCGGCAGATTGACCACGCCCATGTCGCGCCAGAACACGCCGCGGCGCAGGCCGGTGCCGAGGGCCTTGGAGCAGGCCTCCTTCGCCGCGAAGCGCTTGGCATAGGAGGCGGCGCGCTGGGCGCGCTTGTCGGACTTGGCGCGCTCGACCTCGGTGAAGACGCGGTCCAGGAAGCGGTCGCCGAAGCGTTCGATGGACTTGTCGATGCGGCGGATGTCGATGAGGTCGGAGCCGAGGCCGATGATCATGCCGGTGCCTTCCTGGGGACGAGCGCCGTCAGAAGAATGAAGCCTCCCAGCGACACGCACAACACGCAGAAGAGAACCGCCCAGGCACCGAGACGGGCCGTGGCGGCGGTCAGGCCGACGATCAGGCGCGGATGCAGCTTCGCCAGCGTCGGCGCGGCGCGATGAATCCCAAGGGTCAGGGCATAGCGCCGTCCCGCGGCGGCCCGGAACTTGCCGAACAGATGATAGAAGGGCGTCTGGTCCGACGGGTTGTCGGTCCGGTCGGCATAGACCTGAAAGCGGCGAGCGGCGGCGGCCGCCTCCGTCGCCGGAACCGCGGCGCCGCGCCGCTCCCAGGCCTCGATGTCGGTTGCGCCATGGGCGAGCGCGATGCCGCCGGAAGAAACCTTCCAGTCGAGATCGAGCTCGGGCTTGCGTGGCGAACACGGCTTTTCGAAGCCGGGCTCGGTGGTGAGGCAGCCGAAATTCAACATGCCCGCGGCGTGGTCGATCTGCAGCCAGATCTCATAGGTGCCGCTGCGCTCGATCGCGAAGGGCGGAAACGAAACCGGTCCGGCGCGGTCGAGCGCGAGCGGCGTATCCAGCGGCTTGCCGCTTGCGGGCAGAAACCGCCACTCGACATATCCCACGGCCGCGACGCCGGCGGCGACGAGTAGCGCGCCGGCCGCGAGGCGCGCGCCCCTGGACAGGCCGGGCCGCGTCATGCGGCGCGCGCCTCGTCCATCAGCGCGCGCATGCGGCGGATCGAGGCGTCGAGGCCGACGAAGATCGCCTCGCCGATCAGGAAGTGGCCGATGTTGAGCTCGCGGACCTGTGGGATGGCGGCGATCGGCTTGACGTTGTCGTAGGTCAGGCCATGGCCGGCATGGACTTCGAGGCCGAGGCGGTGGGCCGCGGCGGCGCTTTTCCGCGCGGCCTCGACATGCGCGGCGACCGCCGCTTCGTCGCCGGCGATGACGGCCTCGCAATAGGCGCCGGTGCAAAGCTCGATCACCGGCGCCGACAGCGACTTCGCCGCCTCGATCTGGCGCGGATCGGGATCGATGAACAGCGAGACGCGGATGCCGGCCCCGGAAAGGCGGCGGATCATCGGCGCGAGATGGTTGTGCTGGGCGGCCGCGTCGATCCCGCCCTCGGTGGTGATCTCCTCGCGCTTCTCGGGCACGAGGCACACCGCGTGCGGCTTGGCGCGCAGCGCGATGGCGAGCATCTCCTCGGTCGGCGCCATCTCGAAATTGAGCGGGACGCCGATCTGCGCCGCCAGGCGATCGATGTCGGCATCGGAGATGTGGCGGCGATCCTCGCGCAGATGCGCGGTGACCGAATCCGCCCCGGCCTGCGCCGCGATCAGCGCGGCGCGCAAGGGATCGGGATAGGGCGTGCCGCGTGCCTCGCGCACGGTGGCGACATGATCGACGTTCACGCCGAGACGCAGATGGGTCATGGCGCGACCTTTTGCAGTTCCACGAACGCCTTGCGCATCTTGAGCAGCAGCCGCGCCGCGCGGAGGAGATGCCAGACCTCGGCCCGCAGCGCGCGGGCCCCGGCGCGATGGGCGCCGTGCTTCAGCGCATTCAGGTTGCCCGGCGGCGCCCCGGGCCGTTTGCGATTTCTCTTTGTTTTTCCGCTGGTTAGAGAACTTTCGGCAATATAATTGTTTTCGACTTCGGGCGCGGACGGCCGCGTTTTTCGCAGATGCCGGGGCGTGCGGCGCCGCGCGGCGGCAACCGTGGGCGGCAGGACGAAGGAGTCGCGTTCACATCTCATGGCGCCATTGTACGCCGGTTTTGGCGCTGTTCGATAAGTTCGCGCGCATGACGGGCAGACGCCGCCAGCAGAGCAGATTTTTGCTTCTTCAATCGTGGAGATATCCACCCCTCGCATGGCAATGTCAGGGGCAAGCGCCCATAGAAGCACCTTCGACATCGACAAGGCGGCCGTCGCGCGACAGCTTCCAATCAATCCACAAATAGGTCCGGCAAATAGTATCACCTTGATAGGACATCTGCGCCATGTGTGCAGACCGGTCGATGGTGAACCCTTGGCTCTTCAAGGATACGATAAGTCGACTTTCATCCGATCCCTTTGGGAACGCTCTGCGCAATGCCTGGGTCCACGCCGGATGCGGTATTGGCTGGCCCTCCATGCCAAATTCCTGGCCGCGTGCGATTGGCGGGGGCTGTTCAACATGCGCCTGGAGGTCGGCGACGACGACGACGATCGCGATGAGGAAAAAGACATGCGGCGCGACGAGGCTGCCCAGCGCGACCCACAACTTGCCGCCTGTCGAGGTGCGGCGCCCGAAGAGGCCGCATGCCCACGCTGCGCCGGCACTGAGAGCAACCGCAGGCAGATAGAAGCTGGGATCCACTGCCTTAGGGATGTCGTGCCCCAGGCGCGACCACACATAGGCGCAAGCCCAGGACAGCAGCAGCGCAGCGGCGAACCAGAGCGGCACCCGCCATCGCAGACTGAGGTGTTCACGGCGATCCCCTGCGCTTGCTGCCGGCGTCATTGCAGCCCACGGCTCCCCGGCTTCACCGCCGGGATATTGCGCAGATGCGGCGGCAATTTATCGGCGGGCCAGGCCGGCACTTTCAGCGTCGTCAGCGCCACGAGCTTGACGCCGACCTTGGCCTTGCCGCCGGAGCGGTCGATCAGGCAGGCGGCCGCGACCGGCCTTCCCCCGGCCTCGCGGATCGCCGCGATGCATTCGCGCGATGAGACGCCGGTTGAGATGATGTCCTCAACCATCAGCACCGGCTGGTTTTTCTCCAGGTGGAAATTGCGGCGCAGCTCGAATTTGCCCTCGACCCGCTCGACATACATCGCCGGCAGGCCGAGCTGACGCCCCATCTCATAGCCCGGCACGATGCCGCCGACGGCAGGCGAGACGATGGCGGTGAATTCGCTTTTGACCTCGGCGCGGACCTTCTCGGCCAGCGCCTTGCACAGCCTGGCGGTGCGCCGGGCGTCCTGGAACACCAGCGCCTTCTGGAGGAACATGTCGGAGTGCAGCCCGCTCGACAGGATGAAATGGCCCTTGAGCAGGGCGCCGGCTTTCGCGAATTCGGCGAGGACTTGTTCGGGGGTCATCTATCGTCCCAGGTGATTTGTCATCCCGGCCGAGCGTAGCGAGGTCCTGGCGACAGCGTAAGGACGGACCCGCCGGCCCGCCTCATCTCTCGTAATAGTAATAGCAGGCGATGAGAGTCGATCTGCCGTCTTGCGTCATCAGCGTGAGCGTGCGCTTTTCGGCGATCGGCAATTCGCAGCTCTGCATGCCGTCGCCGGTCTCGCAGTGCGGCAGCGGCCTGCCCAGGGTCCGCTCCACCCTTTTGCGGACCTTGTCGAAGGGCGCATCGACGAGAACGGAGAACCCGACGCCCATGCCCACGCTTTGCGGATAGACCTGAAGCAGGCGAAAGCCGGCAACCTGCGTCTCGGCCTTGGGAACGACGTAGGGGTCGTTGCCCTTTGCGGCATAGGCGGAGCGGAAATGGGCGGCGAATTGCTGCAGCTTCGCATCGCCCGCCTTCTGCCAGTCGAGCCAAGAATCCCGGCACAGGGCCATGCGCTCGATGCCTGCATCGCCGGCGGCCCCGGCGGGGGCGCCTTGCAGCGCGAAGAGCGCAACGGCGACAGACACGCCCGTGACACTGCGGCCCGACATCCCCATTCCCCTCGGCCCCACGCGGTGGGGAGCCTTGTTGCTACGCCTCTTCCTTCTCCCGCACGCGATCGACCGACTCGACCGCCGCGTTGACGCGCAGCGCGCCCAGGATGTTCTGCAGATGCGGCAGGTCGCGCACCTCGATGTCCACGGTGAACTCGAAATAGAGCGGGTTGCGGTTGGTCACCTTCATGTTGTGGATGTTGCCGCCATTGTGGGCGATCACGTTCATCGCCGCCGCCAGCGAGCCCGGCGCGTTCTTGACCCGCACCGCGACGCGGGCGACGGACGGGCCGCCCTCCGCCGCATGGGTGCCCCAGGAGACGTCGATCCAGTCCTCCATCGAGTCCTGGGCCTTCTCCAGCTCGGCGCAGTCGATGGTGTGGATCACCACGCCCTCGCCCGGCACGCGCAGGCCGACGATGCGGTCGCCCGGCAGCGGGTGGCAGCATTGGCCGAGCCGGTACGAGATGCCCTCGGTCATGCCGCGGATCGAGACCGGCTTGCGCGCGCCCGGCTCGGCGAAGGCGGCGCGCTTGCGCTGCTCGGGATCCTTCTTCAGCTCGGGGAAGACGGCTTCGAGCACTTCGTGCCCGCGCAAGGCGCCGCGCCCGACTTCGGCATAGACGTCCTCGGCCTTGGCGGCGTGCAGCTTCTTCGCGACGTCGGCGATCGCCTTCTCGGTCAGTTCGGCGCCCTCGTCCGCGAACACCTTTTTCAGGATGCTGCGGCCGAATTTGACGTGCTCGTCGTGCTGGGCATGGCGCAGGAAGCGGCGGATCTCGCCGCGGGCGCGGCCGGTGACGACGAACTGCTCCCACAGCGGCGACGGCGTCTGGTCCGGCGTGCGGATGATCTCGACCTGGTCGCCGTTGCGCAGCGGCGTGTGCAGCGGCACATGCACGCCGTTGACCTTGGCCCCGACGGTGGTGTTGCCGATGTCGGTGTGCACGGCATAGGCGAAGTCGATCGGCGTGGCGCCGCGCGGCAACGAGATCAGGTCGCCCTTGGGCGTGAAGCAGAAGACCTGGTCCTGGTACATCGAGAGGCGCGAATTCTCCAGGAAGTCTTCGGCATTGCCGTCCTTTTCCAGGAGATCGACCATCTCGCGCAGCCAGCTATAGGCGCGGCTGTCGTCGCCCTCGGCCGCGACATGCTCGCGGTAGCGCCAATGCGCCGCGACGCCGCGCTCGGCCACGTCGTGCATCGCCTGGGTGCGGATCTGGATCTCGACGCGCTGGGTCTCCGGCCCGATCACGGTGGTGTGGATGGAGCGGTAGCCATTGGTCTTGGGCGTGGAGATGAAATCCTTGAAGCGGTCGGGCACCATCTGCCAGTTCTGGTGCAGCACGCCGAGCGCGCGGTAGCAATCGTCCTCGCTTTTGACGATGACGCGGAAGCCGAAAATGTCGGACAGCGCCTCGAAATTGAGCTGCTTGCTCTGCAGCTTGCGCCAGATGGAGAACGGCCGCTTGGCGCGGCCATAGACCCAGGCCTCGAGGCCGTGCTCGGCGAGCTTGCGCTTGATCTGGTCGGCGATGCGGCCGATGCGGTCGCCGGAGGCGCCTTCGAGCCGCTTCAGCCGCGTTACGATGGAATTGCGCGCTTCGGGATCGAGCTCGGCGAAGGCGAGGTCTTCCAGTTCCTCGCGCATGTTCTGCATGCCGATGCGCCCGGCCAGCGGGGCATAGATGTCGACCGTCTCCTGGGCGATTCGGCGGCGCTTTTCGGAGCTTGCGATATAGCCCAGGGTGCGCATGTTGTGCAGCCGGTCGGCCAGCTTGACCAGCAGCACGCGGATGTCGCTGGTGATCGCCAGCATCAGCTTGCGGAAATTCTCAGCCTGCTTGGTGCGTTCGCTGAACAGTTCGAGCTGGGACAGCTTGGTGACGCCATCGACCAGGCCGCCGATCTCCTCGCCGAAATTCTGCTTCACATCCTCATAGGTGACCAGCGTGTCCTCGATC
>DASWOE010000155.1:0-1559 GCA_036398875.1 Rhizomicrobium sp. | reverse complement strand
CTAGGAGTTCGTCCCTGAATTCGCGACCGGCTTCACAGTGAAGCCGGTCATCTGACGGCCTGGATCGTTATTGGGGCGGGATTTATCCGTTCGGATGAGATCACGCGTGATTTCACGAACAGCCCACGGTGTTTCTGGCCTGAAGGCATAGCGAACAGCGCACGGCCGGGCTCAGCCGATCCTATCGGGCTGCGGCGAGCTTGCAGAGGTTATGAGCGGTGCAGACCATGGCCCATTCGGCCCGGACGTTAGCGAGGCCGCGCGTCAGGAACTGTCGGAAGCCACGTGCCTGCTTGATCTGGCCGAAGACCGGCTCGACCGTGACCTTGCGCAGATGGTAGGGACTGCCCCAACCGCCGTCGCGCAGTTTGGCGACCATGCGGCCGACCCGGGTTTCCGGCGTGACCGGTTGAGCCGCCGCGGGGGCGGGTTTGCCGTGGCGCTGGCGGCCGGCGGCGACATAGGCGTCGATCCCGCGGGCTTCGAGGGCGGCAAGATTGGCCTCGGCGCTATAGCCGGCATCGGCCGAGACCTCGTTGGGCACGGCGCCCATGTTGGCGATGATCTGCTCGACCATCGGGATCAGTTGCGGATTGTCGGCGCTCGAAGGGCCGACATCGCAGGCGACGATGATCTGGTTGGCATGATCGACCGCCGCCTGGGCATTGTAGCCCTGGATGAAGCCGTCCTTGGTCTTCTGGATGCGGCTCTCGGCGTCGGTGAAGTTGCGCTGGGCCTCGTCGTCCGGGGCGTCATTGCCGGCGGCCTCGGCTTCCGCTTCGAGCGCCGCCTTGGCCGCCTGGATCTTCTCGAGCCGGCTCTGCTTGCTCGCCATCCAGTCCGGGGTCTCGTCGCCGCGGCGATCGGGACCATGGGTGCGGTCGTCATCGTCGTCGGCACCGTTGGCCAGGCTCATCCAGTCTTCGACCGTCTTGGCGAGGACGGGTTCGACCTCCTTCATCCGGCCATAGCTCATGGCCTTGTGCTTGGAGGCGTTCGCCTTGATCTTGGTGCCGTCGAGCGACACATGGCCCAACTCGACCAGGCCGGCCTCCCGGCACAGCCGCAGGCTCTCCACGAACAGCAGCCGCAGCGCCGGCAGATGCCGCCGCCGGAACTTCGCGATGGTGCGGAAGTCCGGCTTCTGCATCCCGGTCACCGCCATGAAATCGACCCGCTCTTCACACGCCTTGGCGATCCGCCGCGAGGCGTAGAGGCCCTGGCTGTAGGCATAGAGCAGCAGGGCCACCATCATCGCCGGATGAAACGGCGGCTGGCCCCGCTCCGAGCGGTAGGACCGGTAGATCAGCCCAAGATCCAACGCCGTCCGCACCGTATCGCGCACGAAATGCGCGACATGGTCCGCCGGCACGAAGTCGTTGATCGACGGCGGCAGAAGCCAGACCTGATCAACATTCCACTCGCGGAAACTCTTGCTCATGGCCAAATCGAATCATGGCAAAGGCACCGCGTCCAGTGGGATCAGACGGCCAAAGGACCATGTCGATCACACGAACAGCGGTGGTACCAACCGCTAATACGGAGACGCGCTCCTAGCG
>DASWOE010000154.1:0-7194 GCA_036398875.1 Rhizomicrobium sp. | reverse complement strand
GGCAGAAGCGGCTGTATCCGGGACCACTGCTCGTCGCCGAGCCAGAAAAGGTTGGGTCGCATCGTCTCGCTCCGAATCAACACTCAAAGCGAATCAACAACCGATTCAATCAGCAATGACTTTTTTGGGTCTTGGCCCTAGACGGCGCCGAGCGCGATCCACGCCGCGACGGTCCCCCAGATCGACAGGATCAGCAGGCCCGCCGTTCCCAGCACCGTGATGCCGAAGCCGGGGCCGCGCTTTTCCGGCGCCGCCATATAGCCGCGCAGGTAGACGATCCGTCCGAGGATCCACACCAGGCCGAACACCGCCGGCAGCCAGGGCAGGGTCTTGAAATAGGCCGTCGCCAGCCACAGCAAAGGCAGGAACATCACGAACTGTTCGAGCGTGTTGACCTGGACGCGATAGGCGCATTCGAATTTCGGATGGCCGGTCACGGCCGGCGCGGTGACGCTGTGCGCGCTGCGCATCTGCGAAACGAGCAGACCGGTATAGAAGACGAACAGGATCGACAGGATGGTAACGGCCGCGCTCAGCAGCTCGGCTTGTGTGACATGCATGGCGTTTCTCCCCATAGCTGAACTCCCGCGTGCGGCGCACGCGGGAGCTGTGAAACCAGCCTACAGGATTCGCCGGCCGTCGGTTACTGTCCGCCGCCATTTCCCATATGGGCGGCACGCAAGGCCTCGACCTTCGCCTTGATGTCGGCCTGCTGGGCCGGCGAGAGCGCGGCCCAGCGCGAATCGAGTTCGGCCTTGAACTTGGCGCGGTCGGCCTCCGACATCGCCATGAAGGTCTGGCGCTGCT
Organism: Rhizomicrobium sp.; assembly: GCA_036398875.1. Taxonomy (GTDB): domain Bacteria; phylum Pseudomonadota; class Alphaproteobacteria; order Micropepsales; family Micropepsaceae; genus Rhizomicrobium. Next base: position 6,387 of record DASWOE010000154.1, on the reverse strand, counting down.
GCTGGCGATAGGCGTGGCGCTGGTCGTCGGTCATGCCGGCGGTGGCCTTCATGCCGTCGGCGAACCACATCATCCGCTCCTCGGGCGTGAGCATGCCGCCCATCATGCCGTGATGTTCGCCCATCATGCCGCCGGTCGTCATCCCGCCTTGCGGCGGAGCCGGCGGATCGGCATAGGCGGCCGTGCCGAGAAGGCTGGCGGCGAGCGCCAGGAAAGCGATTTTGGAAAGAGACATGAAAAACTCCATTGGGGGGTGCGTCTTGAACGCGGGAGAGGCCCCTCTCCGTCGCACGCTTGCTAAGCGCGCGGTCGATCCCGTAAAGCACACCAAATCTGGCATTTCCATGACGGGGCAAGCATGACCGCCATCATCGACATCACCGGCCGCGAAATTCTCGACAGCCGCGGCAATCCCACCGTCGAGGTCGATGTCCGGCTGGAGGACGGTTCCTTCGGCCGCGCCGCCGTGCCCTCCGGCGCTTCCACCGGCGCGCACGAGGCCGTGGAACTTCGCGACGGCGGCAAGCGCTATGGCGGCAAGGGCGTCGAGAACGCGGTCGCCGCGGTGAATGGTGAAATTTTCGACACGCTGTGCGGCATGGAGGCCGAGGACCAGGTGCGGCTCGATCGGCTCATGGGAACGCTCGACGGCACGCCCAACAAGGCACGGCTCGGCGCCAACGCGATCCTGGGCGTCTCGCTCGCCATCGCCAAGGCGGCGGCCGATGCCGCCGGCCTGCCGCTCTACCGCTATGTTGGCGGCGCCAAGGCGCAGACCCTGCCGGTGCCGCTGATGAACATCGTCAATGGCGGCGTGCATGCCGACAATCCCATCGACTTCCAGGAATTCATGATCATGCCGGTCGGCGCGCCGAGTTTCCGCGAAGCGCTGCGCATGGGCGCCGAAGTGTTCCACACCCTGAAGAAGGCACTGCACGACGCCGGCCACAACACCAATGTCGGCGACGAGGGCGGCTTCGCGCCCAACCTCAAGAGCGCCGACGAGGCGCTCGCCTTCGTCATGAAGTCGATCGAGAAGGCGGGCTACCGCCCCGGCGAGGACATCTATCTCGCGCTCGATCCGGCCTCGACGGAATTCTTCAAGGACGGAAAATATGTGTTGGAGGGCGAGGGCAAGACGCTCGATCCGGCCGGCATGGTCAAGGTCTATGAGGACCTTTGCAAACGCTATCCCATCGCTTCGATCGAGGACGGCATGGCGGAAGACGATTGGGACGGCTGGGCCGGCCTGACGGCGGCCGTCGGCAAGACCGTCCAGCTCGTCGGCGACGATCTCTTCGTCACCAACACCAAGCGGCTCGTGGAAGGGATAAGGAAGGGCGTGGCCAATGCGATCCTCATCAAGGTCAACCAGATCGGCTCGCTGACCGAGACGCTCGACGCCGTCGATATGGCGCAGCGCAACGCCTATCGCGCCGTGATGTCCCACCGCTCCGGCGAGACCGAGGATTCCACCATCGCCGATCTCGCGGTGGCGACGAATTGCGGACAGATCAAGACCGGCTCGCTGGCGCGCTCCGACCGTCTCGCGAAGTACAATCAGCTCCTGCGAATCGAGGAGCAGTTGGGAGACCAGGCCCTTTATGCCGGCCGCAGCGTGCTGAAGGCGGCGGTCTGACGCTGCATCGGGCTCGCGTGGAACGGCCCTCGCCGCCATGTTAGCGTGCGCCCGGTGCGGGGCCGAGCGGCATTCATGATTTCCACTCTGCAGGAGCTGGTCGAGTCCGTCGGGGAAGGGCAGTTTCGCGACCGCTTGCGCACGCGTGCATTGTTCTTCCGGCGCGGAGCCGACAAGGCCCGGTTCGACGGCCTGCTCGACTGGACCACGCTGCTCGGCATCATCGAGAGCGGCGCGATGGCGCCCGACAGGCTGCGCGTAACGGTGAAAAGACGTGCGGTGGCGCCGGCCTTCTACGCCAAGGACGGCAAGATTGACGCCGCCAACCTCGCGAAACTGCTGGACGGCGACGCCAGCCTGATCGCGATGCGGATCGATCTGCACGTGCCGGCGCTCGCCGCCCTGTGCGCGGACATCGCGCGCCGCGTTCCGGAGGAAATCTACGCCGGCGCCATCGCGACGACCGGCAGGAGCGGCGCCTTCGCGCTCCATTACGATCCGCAGGACCTCATCATCCTCCAGGTGGAGGGCACCAAGCGCTGGTCGATCCATGGCCCGCCGGTGGACTTTCCGGTCGAGGGCATGCCGCAGCAGGTGCCGCCCGCCGGCGCGCCGCTGTTCGACGAGACCCTTGCGCCCGGCGATCTCCTGTTCGTGCCGGCCGGCTATTGGCACTATTGCGAGAACGGGCCGGGCCGGTCGCTGCATATCGGAATCTTCATCGAGCCGCCGAAGGGATGCCATGCCGTGAAGGCGATCCTGCCGGGCCTGCTCGCCGAGGAGATCTTTCGCAGGCCGCTGACGCGGTTCCGCGACGACGCCGAACGTGCCGCCTACGAGGCGGCGCTCAAAGCGCGCCTGGTCGAGATCGTCGAGCGGATGTCGCTGGCGGATGCGCCGGCCGGCAAGACCGGGCCGGAGCCGCACGGCGAATGACCGCCGCGGCCGCGGCCATGTCTTAACGGCGGCCCTTGCCGCGATTAACGAAAAACACCTTGACCGGCCGAATCAGTCCGTGATTCGGTCGCCGGATGCGAATCAGGCGCAGCGTCACGCGAATCTTCGGCCTGTCGGTCCTGCCGGCCGTCAGCTGCGCCGTCATCGCCTATTTCGGCTACTACGCGGTGTGGGGCGAGCGCGGCATGCTGGCGCTGTCCGACGTCCAGGCTCAGCTCGGCGTGCGGAAGGACCGTCTGGCCCAGGCGCAGGACGTCCGCCGCCGGCTGGAGCACCGCATTTCGCTCATGGGTTCGCCCAATGCCGATCCGGACCTGATCGAGGAGCTATCGCGCGGCCGGCTGATGATGGCGCCGCCCGGCGCGGTCGCAGTGCCGCGTTCCGGGCATTAGGCGTCTGACAAACCGTCACGGCTTGCCAAGACGGGCCGCGCTTGCCAAAACCGGGGTGCTCTTCCACCCCCTGGCGAAGCAGAAGACCATATCCCATGGCTGAGGCGATCAAGGCCGACGATTCCGGCGTGAAGGCCGTTATTCCCGGCTCGAACTCGGTGTCCCTGACGCAATTCTACACCGACATGCTGCTGATCCGCCGCTTCGAGGAAAAGGCCGGCCAGCTCTACGGCATGGGCCTGATCGGCGGCTTCTGCCACCTCTATATCGGCCAGGAAGCGGTCGTCGTCGGCGTCCAGGCGGCCCAGCAGGAGGGCGATCAGGTCATCACCGCCTATCGCGACCACGGCCATATGCTCGCCAGCGGCATGGACCCCAAGAACGTCATGTCCGAGCTGACCGGGCGCTCCACCGGCTATTCCAAGGGCAAGGGCGGCTCTATGCATATGTTCTCGGCCGAGAAGAATTTCTTCGGCGGGCACGGCATCGTCGGCGCCCAGGTGCCGCTGGGCACCGGGCTCGCCTTCGCCAACAAATATCGCGGCAATGACGGCGTCAGCATCACCTATTTCGGCGACGGCGCCGCCAATCAGGGCCAGGTCTACGAAGCCTTCAACATGGCCGAGCTATGGAAGCTTCCGGTCGTCTATGTGATCGAGAACAACCAGTACGCCATGGGCACCAGCGTCGAGCGTTCGAGCGCCGAGACGCATTTCTACAAGCGCGGCACCTCGTTCAACATCGAAGGCCGGCAGGTCGATGGCATGGACGTCGAGGCGGTGCATCAGGCCGCGAAGGAAGCGCTCGCCTGGTGCCGCGCCGGCAACGGCCCGATCATCCTGGAGATGAAGACCTACCGCTATCGCGGCCACTCGATGTCGGACCCCGCCAAATACCGCACCCGCGAGGAGGTCACGGCGGTGCGCGAGAAGCGCGACCCGATCGATCATCTGGGCCAGAAGATTCTCGCCGCGAAGCTCGCCGGCGAGGACGACCTCAAGAAGATCGACAAGGACATCCGCTCCATCGTCAACACCGCCGCCGAATACGCCACCGCCAGTCCCGAGCCCGATCCGGCCGAGCTCTACACGGACGTGCTGGCATGAGCATCCAGATCCTCATGCCGGCGCTGTCGCCCACGATGGAAGAGGGCAAGCTCGCCAAATGGCTCGTCAAGGCGGGCGACACGGTCAAGTCCGGCGACATCCTCGCCGAAATCGAGACCGACAAGGCGACGATGGAGTTCGAAGCCGTCGATGAGGGCAAGATCGGCGAATTGCTGGTCCCCGAAGGCACCGAGGGCGTGAAGGTCAACGCTCCCATCGCCACCCTGCTCGGCGACAGCGAGGAAAAGTCCGCGCCGCCCGCCACGCCGTCCGCGCCCAGGCGGGAAGCCGAAAAGGCGGTCGATACCGCCCCTGCCGCGCCCCGAATCGAAGCCCATGCCGCGCTTTCCGATCCGCAGATCCCCGAAGGCACCGAGATGACGACGATCACGGTGCGGGAGGCGTTGCGCGACGCCATGGCGGAGGAGATGCGCCGCGACGACACCGTCTTCCTGATGGGCGAGGAGGTCGCGCAGTACCAGGGCGCCTACAAGGTCAGCCAGGGCCTGCTCGAGGAATTCGGCGCCCGCCGCGTCATCGACACGCCGATCACCGAGCACGGCTTCACCGGCCTCGGCGTCGGTGCCGCTTTCGCGGGCCTGCGCCCCATCGTCGAATTCATGACCTGGAATTTCGCCATGCAGGCGATCGACCAGATCGTCAACTCGGCCGCCAAGACGCGTTACATGTCCGGCGGCCAGATGCACGCGCCCATCGTGTTCCGCGGCCCCAACGGCCCCGCCGCGCGGGTCGGCGCCCAGCACAGCCAGGACTATTCCTCCTGGTACGCCCATGTTCCCGGCATCAAGGTGGTGGCGCCGTACTTCGCCGCCGACGCGAAGGGCTTGTTGAAAGCCGCGATCCGCGATCCCAATCCGGTGATCTTCCTGGAGAACGAGATCGTCTACGGCCGTTCCTTCCCGGTGCCCAAGCTGGACGATTTCGTGCTGCCCATCGGCAAGGCCCGCGTCGTCAAGCCGGGCAAGGACGTGACCCTCGTCGCCTATTCGATCTGCGTCGGCCTGATCCTCGAGGCGGCCGAGAAGCTGGCGGCCGAAGGCATCGACGCCGAGCTGATCGACCTGCGCACCCTGCGCCCGCTCGACACCGCGACGGTCGTCGAGTCGGTCAAGAAGACCAACCGCATCGTCACGGTTGAGCAGGGCTGGCCGGTGTGCTCCATCGGTTCGGAAATCGCCGCCGTCGTCGCGCTCGAAGCCTTCGACTGGCTCGACGCGCCGCCGACCAAGGTGACCGGCAAGGACGTGCCGATGCCCTACGCCGCCAATCTCGAAAAGCTCGCTTTGCCGCATGTCGAGGATGTCGTCGCCGCGGCCAAGGCGGTCTGCTATCGGACGTGAGCGAGGACAGATCTGCGTGACCGCTTCACCATCGACACAGCGCGGGCAAAAATCCGGACCGAAGAAATCCTGGCACAAGGGCGGCTGCCACTGCGGCGGCGTCGCCTTCGAGGTGCGCACGCCGCCGGAAGTCGAACTCGTCGATTGCAATTGCTCGATGTGCGCCAAGACCGGCTATCTGCATCTCGTCGTCGCGAAGAAGGATTTCAAGCTGACCCGCGGCGAGAAGCTGCTGACGAGCTATATGTTCAACACCGGCGCGGCCAGGCATCTGTTCTGCTCGGTCTGCGGCATCAAGTCGTTCTACGTGCCGCGCAGCCATCCCAAGGGCTACAGCGTGAACTTCCGCTGCCTCGATGCGGAGGCGTTCACCTCCGTGATCACGACCGAGTTCGACGGTTCGCATTGGGAACTGAATGCCGGCGAACTCGCGCGGCTGGAGAGCAATTAGTGGCGACGCAAATCCTCATGCCGGCCCTGTCTCCGACGATGGAAGAGGGCAAACTCGCCAAATGGCTGGTGAAGGAAGGCCAGGCCGTCAAGTCCGGCGACATCCTGGCCGAGATCGAGACCGACAAGGCGACGATGGAGTTCGAAGCCGTCGATGAAGGCAGGATCGGCAAGCTGCTCGTGCCCGAGGGCACCGAAGGCGTGAAGGTCAACGCCCCCATCGCCACCCTGCTCGAAGACGGCGAGAACGCCGACGCCAAGGTCGATATCGCCTCGGCGATGCAGTCGATCAAGTCGGCGGTGACCGAAGCCGCGCCGAAACCCGCCGCGCCCAGCGCGCCGCCGCCCGTCCCCGAAACGGTCAAGGCGGTGTCGACCCTCGCGCACGGAGACGATGGAAGTCACCACCTCTTCGCCTCCCCCCTGGCTCGCCGCATCGCGGCGCAAAAGGGCCTCGACCTTGCCGCCGTCGCCGGCTCCGG
>DASWOE010000153.1:0-15331 GCA_036398875.1 Rhizomicrobium sp. | reverse complement strand
AGCAGAACGCGCTGGTCAACAGCGCGCGCGGCTGCGCGGCGACCGCGGCCTCGGTCTCGACATCGGTCGAGACCATGATCGCGCTGGCGACGGTGGCGAGCTATGGCCCCTCGACCGCGCCGCTGGCGATCAACCACCAGGGGCCGTTCGTGGTCACCACCTTCTCGTTCAACCTCGCCAAGGGCGTCTCGCTCGGCCAGGCGACGGCCGCGATCGGCAAGAAGATGGCGGCGATCGACGTGCCGACCTCGATCCAGGGCTCGTTCGCCGGCACCGCCAAGGCGTTCACCGATTCGGTCAACAGCCAGCCGACGCTGATCCTGGCCGCGCTGCTGACGATCTATATCGTGCTCGGCATGCTCTATGAGAGCTACATCCACCCGCTGACGATCCTGTCGACCCTGCCGTCGGCCGGCGTCGGCGCGGTGCTGGCGCTGTTCCTGTTCGGCGTCGAGTTCAGCCTGATCGCAATGATCGGCGTGATCCTGCTGATCGGCATCGTGAAGAAGAACGCCATCATGATGATCGATTTCGCGATCCAGGCCGAGCGGCAGGAGGGACTGAGCCCGCGCGACGCGATCTACAAGGCGTGCCTGCTGCGCTTCCGTCCGATCATGATGACGAGCTTTGCCGCCATCCTGGGGGCGTTGCCGCTCGCCTTCGGCTTCGGCACGGGGGCGGAATTGCGCCAGCCGCTCGGCATCGCGATCGTCGGCGGCCTCTTGGTGAGCCAGATCCTGACGCTCTACACCACGCCGGTGATCTATCTGTATCTCGACAGCTGGCGGCGCCGGCGCAAGGCGGCGTGGGACCGGTTCTATGCACGGGCGATGGGCGACGCGCCGCCGCCCGCGGCGGCGGGGTGAGCAAGACCTCTCCCGCGCGGGGGAGAGGTTACAGATTCGGCAGGTTCTCGGTGTCCGGCGCGCCGTTGCGGATCTCGGCGTTGCGGTGCTGGCGATAGAGGCTGCGCGTCGTCGCATAAAGATCGACCGAGGTGCGCTCGATCGAATCGAGATTATCGACGTTGCGGGCACGCAGATCGACGATCTCCATCCCGCCGCGGATCACGTTGTACAGCGTGTAATTGTGCCAGCGGATATAGGTGAACGGGTCCATGCCGGTGTCGCCGACCATGCCGGCGACGTCGCGCGGATTGCTGGGGCCGGCCAGCGGCAGCACCAGATAGGGACCCTCGTCGGCGCCCCACACGGCGAGCGTCTGGCCGAAATCCTCGTCATGGCCGGGGATGCCCTTGAGCGCGGCGACGTCGATCAGGCCGCCGACCCCCAGCGTCGTGTTCATCACCATGCGGCCGAAGGTCTGGCCGGCGCGCGTCGTCTCGCCCTGCAGCAGGTCGTTGGCGAAGATCACCGGCGCGTCGAGATTGCGCAGGAAATTGTGCACGCCGTCGCGCGCGAAGCCCGGAACGGCATGATTGTAGAACACCGCGACCGGGCGGGCGACGGCATGGTCGAGATCCTGGTCCAGGGAAAAGATCGAGCGGTTGGTCTGCTCATAGGGGTCGTTCTGGCCGTTCGGATCCGCCGTCGTGCAGGCCGACAGGGACGCCGCGAGCAACGCCGCCGCGAGAATGGAAGAATACCGCATCATGCCCCTAGCCAATCCGCAATTCGAGAATCAAACCCATCCCACGATATAACTCAAGATATTGGGATTGGTGCCGGCTTCTCACAAGAGCCCGCGACAAAGCGTCAAAAGACGGCAGGATTGTTCAAATGCCCCCATACCACTGATAGTTCTGGTCTTCCCAATATCCGCCTCTGCCACCACCGATACGCGCGAAGCTGGCGACCAGTTCAATCCGCTGCACATATTTGGGCATTTTATAGCCAAGCTGGCGCTCCGCGCGCACCCGGATCGGCGCACCGTGCTCCACCGGCAACACCTGGCCGTTCAATTCATAGGCAAGGATGGTCTGGGGATGGGTGGCTTCGAGCAGATCGAGGCTCTCGTAATAGTATGGACGCGGAATGGGATTGCCCTGGGCGTCAACATCCTCCGCGCCCATCGGGTCGGCGCAATGAAATACGACATAGCGCGCCGCCGCCGCCGGCCGGGCCAGCGCCAGGATGTGGGCCAGCGGCGCGCCCTTCCACTCGCCGATGCAGCTCCAGCCCTCGACGCAATCGTGGCGCGTGATCTGGGTGCGTGCCGGAATGGCACGGATGGCGGCGAGCGAGAGCTTGAGCGGCGCCTCGACCAGTCCATCGACCGGGATGATCCAGTTCCTGAAGCCTTCCGACATCTGCACCGTGTAGTCGTTGGTCCCCGGATTGAGCGTGCCGTTGGGGCGGAACACCGGGGCGATGTCCGATTTCGAGAATTCCGGCGCCAGGGCGTGGCCGCCGGCGAACAGGCGCTGGGCGCGGCGGGTGAGATTCTCCACCTCGCGCAGGAGGTTCACCGCCCAGGGCTTCTCGGCGATGCCGGTGCAGCCGGCCAGGGCCAGGGCCGAGACCGCGGCGGCGCCGCGCCCCAGGACCGAGCGGCGTGGAAGCGGCTCAGACATCCCTGCCGTCCTTCTCGATCGCGAACCAGCCGGTGATCATCGAGCGCAATCCGTTGAGCGGCGCCGAGGCGACCAGCGCCGCCATGTGCACGATGAAGAAGCCGAGAAACGAGAACGCCGCGATGAAGTGCAGGGTGCGCGCGCTCTGGCGTCCCCCGAACACGAAGAGCAAGGCGGGAAAGGCGCTGTCCATGGTCGGCGACATGGTGAGCCCGGTCAGCACGATCAGCGGCCCCAGGACGCAGAGCACCAGGAAATAGGTCAGCTTCTGGATCGCATTGTAGTGGCGCGCCGCCTCGCCCTTGGGAAATTCGAGCCGGGCGTGGGTGACGATCTCATGGGGGATGTCGGCGAGGTCTTTCGCGGTGGGCAGGATTTCGCGCCGGAAATGGCCGCTCCAGAACGCATAGGCGAAATAGGCGAGGCCGTTGAACACCAGGATCCAGGCGAAGGCGAAGTGCCAGAGCCGGCCGATCGCGAGATTGGGCGAGCCGCTGGGGATGGTGGCCCAGGCCGGGAAGCCGCGCACCGATTTGACGCCGTCGGTGTCGGAGACGCCGAACACGCCGTCGGTGTTGAAATGCCAGGGCCCGATCTGGGTCACGCCCCAATATTTGTCGGCGGTGCCCTGGGCGGTCATCGACAGGATCGGATGGTCGAAATCCGACGAGATGCCCCAATAGAGCGCGGGATGGGCGTTGAAGATCTGCAGGCCCGTCATCAGCATGACCAGCATGGCGACGGCATTGACCCAGTGCAGCAGGCGCAAGGCGGCGGGGTGGCGGTAGAACAGATAGCGCGCCGGCCCGGGCGGACGCGCCGACAGCCCCAGCCGCGCACGCGCGCCGTTCATCAAGCTCCGCCAGCCGTCCCGGAGCAGCTCGCCATGTCGATCCGGCGTGTCGCTCGCCTCGCTCATGCACCGAATTCCCAAGTTCAGGGGGCACTATATCAGGCCCTTGCACCGTATTCGCCGCCGGTGCCCCGATCGTTACAGCGCGGGCCGGCCCGGCGGCCCACCCGCAACTGCGCAAATGACAAGCGGCCGGTGCCGGGGCAAAGTGCGCGCCGTTTTGCAAATTCGGGAGCGGAATCATGGCCAGGGACCGGCTGAAGACATTGGCCGCCATCATCGACCAGGGGGTGGTGCCGGTCTTCTATCACCCCGATGTCGAGGTCTGCGCCAAGGTCATCCAGGCCTGCGCCGATGGCGGCGCCAAATGCGTCGAATTCACCAACCGCGGGGACTTTGCCGCACATGTCTTCCTGGAGGTGACGCGGCATTTCGCGAAGGCCGATGATAGCGTTATCATGGGGGTTGGCTCGGTGGTCGATGCCCCGACCGCCGGCCTCTACATCGCCAATGGAGCCAATTTCGTCGTGGGTCCGATGACCAATCCCGAGGTCGCAAGACTGTGCAACCGGCGCGGCATCCCCTACAGCCCGGGCTGCGGCAGCGCGACGGAAATCTCGGACGCGCAGGAGCTCGGCTGCGAGATCGTGAAAGTGTTCCCGGGCGGGAGCGTCGGCGGGCCGTCCTTCGTCAAGGCGGTGCTGGGCCCGATGCCCTGGACCAAGATGATGCCGACCGGCGGCGTCGATGCCAGCGAGGACTCGCTGCGCGCCTGGTTCGGCGCCGGGATCGTGGCGGCCGGCATCGGCTCCAATCTCATCACCGGCGAACTGCTCGACGCCAAGGACTATGACGGCATCGCCGGGAAGGTGCGCGAGACGGTGGCGCTGATCAAATCGATCCGGGCGGGAAAATAATGGCCGATATGCTGAACCTGCGCCCCGCCACGGATTGCGCCTGGGACTGCGTCTCGTTCGGCGAGGTGATGCTGCGCTTCGATCCGGGCTTCGGGCGGGTCAGGACCGCGCGCCAGTTCACGGTGTGGGAGGGCGGCGGCGAATACAATGTCGCGCGCGCGATGCGCAAATGCTTCGGCAAGCGTGCCGCGGTGGTGACGGCGCTCCCCAGGAACGACCTGGGCTGGCTGGTGGAGGATTTCATCCTCCAGGGCGGCGTCGATATGCGCCATGTCGTGTGGCGCGAGTTCGACGGCATCGGCCGCAACACCCGCGTCGGCCTCAACTTCACCGAGAAGGGCTTCGGCATCCGCGCCGCGCTGGGCTGCTCCGACCGCGCCAACTCGGCCGCGTCGCAGATAAGGCCGGGCGAGGTGAATTGGGAGAAGCTGTTCGGCGAGGAAGGGGTGCGCTGGTTCCACACCGGCGGCATCTTCGCGGCGCTGGCGCCCAACACCGCCGAGGCGGTGATCGAGGCGGTGGAGGCGGCGCACAAATACGGCACCGTGGTCTCCTACGACCTCAATTACCGCGCCTCGCTGTGGAAGTCCCAGGGCGGACAGGAGGGCGCGCGCAGGATCAACCGGCATATCGCCGGACATGTCGATGTGATGATCGGCAATGAAGAGGATTTCACCGCCTGCCTCGGCTTCGAGGTCGAAGGGCTGGACGAGCACATCTCGGCCATCGATCCGGCGAATTTCAAGACGATGATCGCCGCCGCGGTGCGGGAATTTCCCAACTTCAAGGTCGCGGCGACGACGCTGCGCAACGCCAGGACGGCGAGCGTCAACGACTGGTCGGCGATCCTCTATGCCGGCGGGCAGTTCTACCAGTCGGCGATGCGCGAGAATCTGGAGATCTACGACCGCGTCGGCGGCGGCGACGGCTTCGCCAGCGGGCTGGCTTACGGCTTCCTCGAAGGCAAGGGGCCGCAGGCGGCGGTGGAATAAGGCGCGGCGCACGGCGCGCTGGCCATGACGACGCCCGGCGACACCTCCATGGTCAACGTCAAGGAGGTCGAGGCGGCGATGACCGGCAAGGGCGCCAGAGTGATCCGATGAGAGTGATCCGATGAGTGCCGTTCGATGAATCCGATCCGCCGATGACCGCGCTGAGGCTCCATCCCGACCGCTTCTTCCCCGCCGATCCGGCGACGCGCGCGGTGGCGCGCGCGTTGTTCGCGCTGGTGGAGACGCTGCCGATCCTGTCGCCGCACGGCCACACCGACCCGCGCTGGTTCGCGACCGACGAAGCGTTCGCGGACGCGACCAGCCTGCTTCTGTGGCCCGACCATTATCTGATCCGGCTGCTCTATTCGCAGGGCCTCACGCTGGAGACGCTGGGCTATGACGATCCCAAGGCCGACCGCCGCGCGGTGTGGCGGCTGTTCGCGGCGAACTATCACCTGTTCCGCGGCACGCCCTCGCGGCTGTGGCTCGACCATGTCTTCGCGACGGTGTTCGGTTTGGAGGAAAGACTGAACGCCGGCAGCGCCGACCGCTATTACGACGCGATCGGCGCGGCGCTGGCGACGCCGGGCTTCCGTCCGCGCGCGCTGTTCGAGCGCTTCGGAATCGAGAAGATCGCGACCACCGAAGGCGCGCTCGACGGCCTGGAATTCCATGCCCGGACGGCGCGCGAATGGCCGGGGCGCGTGCTGACCAATTACCGCCCCGACGACGTCATCGATATCGACGCGGTCGCGGCCCGGGGGGAGAGCTTCGCGCACCATCTCGAACGTTTCGGCGCGCTGACGGGCGAGAACACCGCGACCTGGGCGGGCTATCTCAAGGCGCACGCCAACCGCCGCGCCTTCTTCCGCGCCCATGGCGCCACCGCGACCGATCACGGCCCGCCGACGGTCCAGACCGCGGACCTGCCGGCCGCGGATTGCCAGGCGCTGCTCGACCGCCTGCTGACGGGACGGCGCGAGGCCGGCGATGCGGCGCTGTTCTACGCCCAATGCCTGACCGAGATGGCCAAGATGTCGTGCGACGACGGCATGACGATGCAGATCCATCCCGGCGTCTGGCGCAACCACAACGCCGCGCTGTTCGCGAGATACGGCGCCAATGTCGGCGGCGACATGCCGGTGGCGACCGACTATGTCGCCAGGCTGAAGCCGCTGCTGGACCGCGTCGGCGCCAGGACCGATTTCACGCTGATCCTGTTCGCGCTGGACGAGAGCAATTATGCGCGCGAGCTGGCGCCGCTGGCCGGACATTATCCCTGCCTCAAGCTGGGGCCGCCCTGGTGGTTCCACGATTCGCCGGAAGGCATGCTGCGCTTCCGCCGCCAGACCACGGAGACGGCGGGGTTCTACAACACGGTCGGCTTCAACGACGACACCCGCGCCTTCCTCTCGATCCCGGCGCGCCACGATCTGGCGCGGCGGATCGATGCCGCCTACCTGGCCGAGCTGGTCGTGACCCATCGCCTCGACGAGGCCGAGGCGGCGCAGGTGATCGTCGATCTCGCCTATAATCTGGCGAAGGCGGCGTATAAGTTGTGAGGCCGGAATAATACCGTGCCGGGGCCCGCGGCTGCGGGCCGTGGCAACGATGGTTGTCGAGAGGCCGTTGCGAAAGCCCCATGTCCAAGATCCGATCCGCCCGCGTCATCGTCTGCTCGCCGGGGCGCAATTTCGTCACCCTGAAGATCCAGACCGAGGACGGCGTCACCGGCCTGGGCGACGCCACGCTCAACGGCCGCGAGCTGAGCGTCGCGAGCTATCTGGCCGACCATGTCGTGCCGTGCCTGATCGGGCGCGACGCGCACGCCATCGAGGACATCTGGCAATATCTCTATCGCGGCGCCTATTGGCGGCGCGGGCCGGTGACGATGTCGGCCATCGCCGCGGTCGATACCGCGCTGTGGGACATCAAGGGCAAGCTCGCCGGCCTGCCGCTCTATCAATTGCTCGGCGGCGCGTCGCGCGACGGCGTGATGGTCTATGGCCATGCCAATGGCAGCACGATCGAGGACGCGGTGGCGGAAGCGCAGGCGTACAGAGCGCTCGGCTACAAGGCGATCCGCTTGCAGGCCGGCGTGCAGGGGCTGAGCAGCACCTATGGCGTCTCCAAGGACAAGATGTTCTACGAGCCGGCGGATGCCGACCTGCCGACCGAGAACGTGTGGTCGACGACGAAATACATGCGCGGCGTTCCCAAGCTGTTCGAGGCGGCGCGCGCGGCGCTGGGCGACGAGGTGCATCTGCTGCATGACGTGCATCACCGGCTGACGCCGATCGAGGCGGGGCGGCTCGGCCGCGACCTGGAACCGTACCGGCTGTTCTGGCTGGAGGACGCGGTGGCGGCGGACAACCAGGAAGGCTTCCGCCTGATCCGCCGGCACACCACGACGCCGCTGGCGGTGGGCGAGGTGTTCAACACGATCTGGGACGCCAAGCAGCTGATCGAAGAGCAGCTGATCGACTATATCCGCATGACCGTGGTGCATGCGGGCGGCATCACCCATCTGCGCCGCGTCGCGAGCCTGGCCGATCTCTACCATGTGCGCACCGGCAGCCATGGCGCCACCGACCTGTCGCCGGTGTGCATGGCGGCGGCGCTGCATTTCGATCTGTCGGTGCCCAATTTCGGCATCCAGGAATATATGCGCCACACGGCACAGACCGATGCGGTGTTCCCGCACGCCTATTCGTTCGCCGACGGCATGCTGCATCCGGGCGAGGCGCCGGGGCTGGGCGTCGAGATCGACGAGGCGCTGGCCGAGAAATATCCCTATCGGCGCGCCTATCTGCCGGTGAACCGTCTGGAAGACGGCACGATGTTCAACTGGTGAGCACGCTGCGCCAGCCGCCGCGCTTTCGCCTCGCGCGGCGCGACGGCAACCATCTGCTCTTGGCGAGCGACGGGCCGGCGGCCGCGCACGTCTTCGTGCTCGAAGACGACATCATCCGCGTGATGGTGCTGCCGGACGGCGGGCTCAAGCAGCCGCGCAGTTGGACGGTCGCGCCGGGGCTGGAAGACGTGCCGGACGAAGGCCGCGACCGGTTCGATCCTTCCGGCTTCGCGCTGCCGCCATTCGCCATGGGCGCCGAAGACGGCAGGCTCTGGATCGAGACCGCGAAGCTCAAACTGTCGATCCGGCTGTCGGGTTTGCTCTGTTCCTGGTCGGACGCCGCCGGCGCGCCGCTGCTCGCGGACCGGCCGACCCAGGCCTATAATTTCGGCTGGTGGGACGAGAAGGTCCATCACTATCTGCGGCGCGACGCCGGCGAAATGTATTTCGGCCTGGGCGAGCGCAGCGGCGGGATGGACCGCGCCGGCCGGCGCTTCCGCCTGTCGAACGTCGATGCGATGGGCTATGACGCGCGCAATTCCGATCCGCTCTACAAGCACATTCCCTTTTACATCGCGCGGAAGCAGAACGGCGCGGCGGTGGGGCTGTTCTACGACACGCTGTCGGATTGCGCCTTCGACTTCGGCGCCGAGCGCAGCAACTATCACGGCCTTTTCCGCGGCTTCGTCGCCGATCACGGCGACCTCGATTATTACGTCGTCGGCGGATCCATCGCGGACATTGTGCGCCGCTTCACCTGGGCGACCGGCAAGCCGGCGCTGCTGCCGAAATGGGCGCTCGGCTATTCCGGCTCGACCATGTCGTACACCGACCGGCCCGACGCGCAGGCCGCGATGGCGCGGTTCCTGGCGAAGTGCGAGGCGCACGATATCCTGTGCGATTCCTTCCATCTGTCGTCGGGCTACACCTCGATCGGCGACAAGCGCTACGTCTTCCACTGGAACCGCGACAAGTTTCCCGATCCGGCCGCGTTCGTGCGCGGCTATGCCGCCAAGGGCGTGCGGCTGATCCCCAACATCAAGCCGGCGCTGCTCGCCGATCATCCGCTGTTCGAAGAGGCGCGCGGGAACGGCCTGCTCATCGCCGGCGCGGACGGGGAACCGCAATGGGTGCAGTTCTGGGGCGCGCTCGGCGCCTATCTGGATTTCACCAACCCCGCGACGCGCGCCTGGTGGACGCGGAAGGTGACGGCCGCGCTGCTCGACATCGGCATGGCCGGCACCTGGAACGACAACAACGAATTCGAGATCGTCAGTCCCCAGGCGCGGGCGCTGGGCGGCCCCGCCATCGAAACCAAGCCGCTGCAGAGCCTGCTGATGCTGCGCGCCTCCCGCGCGGCGCAGCTTGCGCACGCGCCCGGCACGCGGCCGTTTCTCGTCAGCCGCGCGGGCTTTGCCGGAATGCAGCGCTATGCCCAGACCTGGTCGGGCGACAACTACACGAGCTGGGAAACCCTGAAATACAACATCCGGATGGGTCTCGGCCTGGCGCTCAGCGGCGTGTCGAACAGCGGCCACGATATCGGCGGCTTCGACGGCCCCAAACCGGATGCCGAACTGTTCGTCCGCTGGGTCGGCTTCGGCATCTTCCTGCCCCGCTTCTCGATCCATTCCTGGAACAGCGACGGCACGGTCAACGAGCCGTGGATGCATCCGCGGGTCGCGCCGACGGTGCGCGACCTGATCAAGTTCCGCTATCGGCTGCTGCCTTATCTCTACGATCTGATGTGGCGGCATGCCCGGCGCTATGAGCCGATCACGCGCCCGACTTTCCACGATTTCCCGGACGATCCGCGCTGTTTCGAAGAGAACGACGACATGCTGCTCGGCGCCGCGCTGCTGGTCGCTGCCGTGGTCGCGCCGGGGGCGGCGACGCGCGCGGTCTATCTGCCGGCCGGCCCGCGCTGGTTCGATTGGTGGAGCGGCGAGATTTTCGCCGGCGGGCGGACCGTCGCGCGGCCGGCGCCGTTCGAGCGGCCGCCGCTGTTCGTGCGAGAAGGCAGCATCGTGGCGCTCAACGCCGCCGAGCAGCATTTCGGTGCGCGCGCCGACCGGCGCGGCTTCGCGGTGTTTCCCCTGGAGGACGGCACGTTCGAAACGGAGATTTTCGACGACGACGGCGAGAGCGAGGCGTGGCGCGGCGGCGGCCATCGGCTGTGGCGGGTGCATGTGGCCTGCGCCGACGCGTCGATCGACATCGCGGTATCGGCGACGGAAAACGGCGTGCCGGTCGCCTGCGATGCCGATATCGCTTTACCGGCGGGCGAGCACCGTCACGTGACGGCGTCGGGCGGGCGCCGGATCTAATTCCCGATCCAGCCCTGCGCCACGGCCGCGTCGTGGCGGACCCTCTCAGGCCCGCCCAGCGCCTGGCGGTCGAAGCCGATGCGCTTGAACCAATAGGGCAGACCGAGCAGGTCGGTGAAGCCCATGCCGCCATGCACCTCGGTCGCGGTGCGCGCGACGACGGTGCCGACCTCGCAGCTGTGCGCCTTGGCGTGCGCCGCCATGCGCCGCGCCTCGGCGGGCGCCGCGTCGAAGGCATAGGCCGCGTACCAGATCAGCGCGCGGCACGGTTCGAGCTCGGCGACCATTTCGGCGCACATGTGCTTGACCGCCTGGAAAGAGCCGATGACGCGGCCGAACTGCTTGCGCTGCTTGGCATAGGCGACGGCCTTCTCGATCATCGCGCCGCCCGCGCCCAACATGTCGGCGGCCAACAGGATGCGGCCGGCATCGATCATGCGGTCGAGGGTCGCCGGCGCATTGCCGCCGGCGAGCGGCTCGGCCGCGACATCGTCGAAGCGCAGCTCGCCGACCGTGCGCGTCGCGTCGATGGTGGCGAGCGCGATCTTCTCCAGCCCCTTCGCGCCGGCATCGACAATGTGGAGGCCGCCGAATTTGTCCGCGACGACAAAGAATTCCGCGCCCGCGAAGTCGAGCACGAAGAGGGATTTGCCGAAAAGCTTGCCGGCCTTGGCCGCGATGCCCGCCTTCTCGCGCGCCCCGGAGGCATGCTCGCCGACCGCGACGCCGGCGATTGCGGCGCCCGACGCCAGCTTCGGCAGATAGGTGTTCTGTTGTGCCGCGCTGCCAGCTCCAAGAAGGGCGAGCGGCGCCATCACCGCGCTTGCGACGAAGGGCACGGGCGCGACATGGCGGCCGAGCATCTCCGCCGCCAGCGCGGCGTCGAGCGCTTGCAGGCCGAGCCCGCCGAATTCCTCCGGGATCAGGATGCCGGTGACGCCGAGCTCCGCCAGCGCCTTCAGCACGTCCGGCGCCATGCCGTCCGCTGCCTTGCGCACGCGTTCGAGCGGGCAGACGCGTTCCAGCGTGCGGCCGATGCTCTCCTGCATCATCGTCTGGTCGGAGGTGAGGCCGAATTCCACGGTCAGCCTGCTTTCGCTTCGCGATAAGCGTCCACGGCGTCTGGATCGATCGCCACCGACGCCGACTCCGCCCAATGCACGTTCGAACCGCGGTTCTTCACGCCGGACACCCAGTATTCCTCGCGCGTCGCGACGTCGATGAAGTTGCCGCGAATACCCTGCGCCTTGGTCAGTTCCTTGCCGCGGTAGTAAACGGTGCTGCCGGTCTTGGAGAACCTGACCCAGCCAATGCGGGCGTCAGCGC
The DNA here is from genome assembly GCA_036398875.1 of Rhizomicrobium sp. Taxonomy (GTDB): domain Bacteria; phylum Pseudomonadota; class Alphaproteobacteria; order Micropepsales; family Micropepsaceae; genus Rhizomicrobium. The sequence continues at coordinate 3,529 of DASWOE010000153.1, read as the reverse complement.
CATCGATGGTGCCGTCCTTGTTCTCGACATACATGAGCCGACGCTTCTGTCCGCGCGTGAGCTGGGTCGCCTTCATCTCACGCCTTCGCCAGTTTCGGTTCGCGCGGCAGGCCGAGGCCGCGCTCGGCGATGATGTTCTTCTGGATCTGCGCCGTGCCGCCGCCGATGATCAGGCCGAGATCGAACATGTAGCTCCATTGCCAGTGGCCGGCGTTGCGCAGATGCGGCGTCGCGCCATAGAGGATGCCGAGCTCGCCCAGCGCGTCGATGGCGAAAGCGGCAAGCTGGTGGTTCAGCTCGCAGCCCACCAGCTTGACGATCAGCCGCGCCACGCCGGGGTCTTCGCCCTTGATGCTCGCGGTGAGAAGCCGCAACCCGTGATATTCCATCGCATGCACGCGCGCCTGCAGCTTCAGGAGGCGGTCGCGGTAGACCGGATTGTCCATCAGCCGCGCGCCGTCGACGGTCTCTTCGCGCATCAGTTCGATGAGGGCTTTGAGCCGCGTGCCAGCCTGATTGGGATCGCCCAGCATGCCGCGCTCGTGCTTCAGCGTCGCATTGGCCACCGTCCAGCCCCGGCCGCGGCCGCCGACGACGGCGGATTTGGGCACGCGCACATCGGTGAAGAACACTTCGTTGAACTCGGCCCGGCCGGTCATCGTCACCAGCGGACGCACCTCGATCCCCGGCGTGGACATCGGGAACAGAAGATAGGAGATGCCTTCATGCTTGGGCTTGTCGGGCTCGGTGCGCACCAGGCAGAACATCATGTCGGCCTGGGCCGCGGTCGAGGTCCAGATCTTCTGGCCGTTGATGACGAAGTCGTCGCCGTCTTCGGCGGCGCGCGTCGTCAGCGCCGCGAGGTCCGACCCCGCGCCCGGCTCGCTATAGCCCTGGCACCACACGATCTCGCCGCGCAGCGTGGGCGCGATGTATTTCCGCTTCTGCTCTTCGCTGCCCATTTCCAGCAAAGTCGGCACCAGCATGGCGATGCCCTGGCCGCTCATGCCCAAGGGCAGGCCGGCGGCGATGAACGCTTCCGCGATGATGCGCGATTTGAGCACGTCGGGCGCCGCGCCATGGCCGCCATAGTCCTTGGCAATGGTGCGCGCGGCATAGCCGTGCTCGATCAGCAGCGCCTGCCAGGCGCGGCCCTCGGCGTTGAACCCGGTGCCGCCCCTGGGCGCGCGATGGCCGTGCGCCTTCGCGAAGGCGCGGACCTCGTCGCGGAAGGCTTCGTATGCGGGCGAGTAGGAGAGGTCCATTTTCCTGCCCTTCCCCTCCACCGTCATCCCGGGCTTGCCCCGGGGACCCGCGACTGCCGCACAGGTGGTCCTGGGTGGGCGGCACAAGGCGGGCCATGACGGTTGTTGGCGTGGTGCCGTTACAGCCGCTCGACGATCGTGACGTTGGCCAGTCCGCCGCCTTCGCACATCGTCTGCAGGCCCCATGTCTTATTGCGGTCCTTCAGCGCGTGCAGCAGCGTCGTCATCAGCTTGGTGCCCGAGGCGCCGAGCGGATGGCCGAGCGCGATGGCGCCGCCATGGACGTTGAGACGCTCCGGATCGGCGCCGGTCTGCTGCAGCCAGGCGACCGGCACCGAGGCGAAGGCCTCGTTGACCTCGAACAGATCGATGTCGCCGATCGACATGCCGGCCTTGGCGAGGGCGCGCTTGGTCGCGGGCAGCGGCGCCTCCAGCATGATCACCGGATCGCCGCCGATCACCGTCATGTGGTGGATGCGGGCCAGCGGCGTGACGCCCAGCGCCTTGAGGCCCTTCTCGTTGACCACCAGAACGCCCGAGGCGCCATCGCAGATCTGCGAGGATGTCGCCGCGGTGATGGCGCCGCCTTCGCGCAGCAGCTTCACGCCCTTGATGCCGTCGAGCGACACGTCGAAGCGGATGCCCTCATCGGCGGTGTGCAGCGATTCGGTGCCGTCCTCGGCCTTGATCGCGAGCGGCACGATCTCGGTGTCGAACTTGCCGCCCTTGGTCGCGGCGATCGCCTTCTTGTGGCTCTCATAGCCGTAATGGTCGAGCTGGTCCTTGGTCAGGCCGTATTTGCTCGCCATCATCTCGGCGCCGATGAACTGGCTGAACTGGATGCCGGGATATTTCCTCTGGAGCTCCGGGCTCATATAGGTGCCCATGCCGTTCTGCATCGGCAGCGCGGCGGAGGCGCCCATCGGCACCCGCGTCATGCTCTCGATGCCCATCGCGATCACCGCGTCCATCGCCCCGCTCATCACCGCCTGGGCCGCGAAGTGCAGCGATTGCTGCGACGAGCCGCATTGGCGATCGACCGAGGTGCCCGGCACATGCTCGGGCAGGCGCGAGGCCATCACCGCATTGCGCGCGACGTTGATCGCCTGCTGGCCGACCTGGCTGACGCAGCCGCAGATCACGTCCTCGACCAGGTCGGGATCGGCGCCGGAACGCGCCAGCAGCGCGTTGATGACTTCGGCGCCCAGATCGACGGGATGCCAATCCTTCAGCTTGCCGCCGCGCTTGCCGCCGGCGGTGCGCGCCGCCGCGACGATGTAAGCCTCACCCATGACGTCACTCCTGTGTTGTCCGGCCGGTGTTCTAGCACCGGGCGTGCGGTGCCGCATCTGCGCAAATCGCGGCTGCCGCAGCGGAAACGGTTTGGGCGCGGCCGAGGCCTGTGCGAACATCGCCGCGATGAGCGACAAGCCGATCATGCAACCCGCGACCATCGCCGCGCAGGCGCTGGGCTGGATCGAGGAGACGACCAGGAGCGTGTCGCCGCCGCTCTATCCCTCCTCCACCTTCCTGCGCGATGCCGACAACCAATACCGTTCGGGCCGCGCCTATGCGCGCGCCGACAATCCGACCTACGACCAGGCCGAAGCGGTGCTCGCCGCGCTGGAGAACGGGGCCGGCGCGGCGCTGTTCGCGAGCGGCATGGCGGCGGCGACGGCGGTGTTCCTGTCCCTGCGGCCGGGCGATCATGTGGTGGCGCCCAAGGCGATGTACTGGCTGCTGCGCAGCTGGCTGCTCGGCTTCGCGCGCGACTGGGGCCTCGCCGTCGATCTCGTCGATATGACCGATCCCGCCGCGCTGGCGGCGGCGCTGCGGCCGGGCGCGACCAGGCTGGTGTGGATCGAGACGCCGGCCAATCCGACCTGGGACATCACCGACATCGCGGCGGCGGCGGCGATCGCGCATGCGGCCGGCGCGCGGCTGGCGGTGGATTCGACCGTGGCGACGCCCGCGTTCACGCGGCCGCTCGATCTGGGCGCCGACATCGTGATGCATTCGGCGACGAAATATCTCAACGGCCATTCCGACCTGATCGGCGGCGCGCTGGTGACCGGAGCGGACGATGCGCAATGGGCGCGGATCAAGACGCTGCGCAGCCAGCTCGGCGGCGTGCCCGGAAGCTTCGAGGCGTGGCTGCTGCTGCGCGGCATGCGCACTTTGTTCGTCCGCGTGCGCGCCCAGGCGGCCGGCGCGGCGGCACTCGCGGCGCATTTTCGCGGACATCCCCTGGTGCGCGACATGCT
>DASWOE010000152.1:0-2191 GCA_036398875.1 Rhizomicrobium sp. | reverse complement strand
GAAGGACCGCCAGCCCGGTCCGATGCCGGTGTCGGGATATTGCAGCTGGCCGAGGATGGTCGGCGCGCCGTCGCCGGGCGCGACGTGGAAGCGGATCTCCCGGCTGCGGGCGACGAGCGTCGTCCGGGCGCCGGCGGCGGCGAAGGCAAGCGCGGTATCGACCGCGGAAGACCCGGCGCCGAGCACCACGACCTCGCGGCCGCGATATTCGTCGGCGCGGTGGTGATCGAAGGAATGCGAGACCAGGCCGGCCGGAAGCTGCGCGAGCTCCGCGGGGGTGTGCTTGAACCAGCTGATGCCGACCGCCAGCACGACGCGGCGCGCATGCACGACGGCGCCGGTCTCCAGCGTCAGCGCGTAGCCCTTGTCGCCCTTCAGGACATGGATGACGTTGAACCGCTCCAGCATCGGGACCTGGGCGGCGGCGAACCAGTCGGCATAGGCGACGAAGTCGGCGAGCGCGACCGGGGTCTTCTGCGCCGTATAGGGGCGGGCGTTCGCCGCGCACCAGGCTTCCAGCGTCGAATTGGCATCGGGCGCCGAGAGGTTGGAGGCGAACCCCTCCGACTTCAGATACATGCCCAGCGGCATGTGATCGCGCCAGGTGCTCATCGGCTTGCCGAAGATGCGGAACGAAACGCCGGCGTCGCGCAGATGGGCGGCCAGCGAAAGACCATAGGGGCCGGCACCGATTATCGCGACTTCGACCATGCTGGGCATCGCACCGCTCCGAGACACAGTTGTCCCCAGGCGGGACGTTTCTCGTTTCGATACGGGAGAATCCGCATTTTCCCGTATCTTGGCGGCATCGCTTCAAGCTTTGCGCCACGTTCAGGATTGGTTGAGGCTCCTGCATTACGGTCGTGTCATGAGCTTGCGGGTTCTCCTGACAACCACCGTGTGCTGGCCGTCCGGCGCGCGGCTGGTGGGCGCCTTCGCGCGGGTCGGCGCCCATGTCGAGGCGCTGCTGCCCGCCGGCCATGTCGCCGCGCAGAGCCGCTATCTCGCCGCCCGCCATCCCTATGATCCGCTGTTTCCGCGCGCCTCGCTGCGGCGCGCGCTGGCGGACGCCGCGCCCGACCTGATCGTGCCGTGCGACGATCGCGCCCTGGCGCATCTGCTGGACGCGGCCCGGCGCCTGCCCGGCGCGGCCGACATCGTCGTGCGTTCGCTCGGCGCGCCGCAGGCCTATCGCCAGCTCGTGGCCCGCAGCGCCTTCATCGAGGCGGCGCGGGCGCTGCGCATCGAAGCGCCGCAGACGGTGCAGATCTCCTCCAAGGACGAATATCGCGCGGCGCTCAGGCAGTTCGGCCCGCGCGCCGTGCTGAAGGTGGACGGCAGCTGGGGCGGCGAAGGAGTCGCGATCCTGCACGACGCGGCCAAAGCCGATTGCGCCTGGAACCGGCTGGCGCTGCCGCCCTCGCGCGGCCGCAGCCTGGCGCGCGCGATCCTGCGCCGCGACCGCCATTTCCTGCACGAGGCCTTGTCGCGGCCCAAGGCCTCGCTCAGCCTGCAGCAATTCGTCCCCGGCACGCCCGCCACCACCGCCTTCGCCTGCTGGAAGGGCCGCGTGCTGGCCTCGCTGCATATGGACGTGCTGGAGACGCTGCATCCCCAGGGTCCGGCGACGGTGATGCGCCGGATCGACTGCCCCGACATGGAAAGCGCCGCGGTCAAGCTGGCGGAGCGCTTCGGCCTGTCCGGGCTGCACGGGCTCGACTTCATCCGCGACGCCGGCGGGCGAGCCCATCTCATCGAGATCAATCCGCGCGCCACCCAGATCTGCCATCTGGCGCTGGGGGCGGGCCACGATCTGCCGGCCACCCTGATCGGGCTGTCGCCGCGCCCCGTTGCCACCGCCAAGACCTTGATCGCGCTCTATCCCCAGGCCTGGGAAGAGGGCGCGCCGCCGCCGCCCGACACCGCCTATCGCGATGTGCCGTGGGACGATCCCGGCTTGCTCAGCACCTGGGGCGGCACCACCCCGATCCTGGGGGACGCCGCCAAAACCGGGGCGTTTTAACCCTGTTCGGCGGCGAATCAGGGGATTTGCGATTAGGAAATAGTGAAGAAACGCGGCGGCGTTAACCTTTCGTCAGCGCAAATCGGAAACACTTGGGTACGCGGCACAATCCGGCGAACCGTGCGCAAAGGCGATCGATTGGGTCCATGGCGAGCGACAGACAGGCGC
>DASWOE010000151.1:0-11778 GCA_036398875.1 Rhizomicrobium sp. | reverse complement strand
TGTCGGTCAGCGCCTCGACGATCAGCGCCGCGCCGCCTGGGCCGCGACCTTCATAGCGGACCTCGTCATAGCTTTCGGCATCGCCGCCCTGGCCCTTCTTGATCGCGCGGTCGATCGTGTCCTTGGACATCGAGACCGCCTTGGCGGCGATGATCGCGGTGCGCAGGCGCGGATTGTGCGCCGGGTCGGGGAGGCCGGATTTCGAGGCGACGGTGATCTCGCGCCCGAGCTTGGAGAAGAGCTTGGAGCGCTCCTTATCCTGCTTGCCCTTGCGGAACATGATGTTCTTGAACTGGGAATGGCCGGCCATGAGAGGTCTTTTCGAGGAAATCGGCGGGTGAGATAGCCGGGCGGCCGCGCGATATTCAAGTGGGGGCCATATCTGGGGGCGCGAACAGTCCAAGACCCGAGATCGTGATCATTGTTTTCCGGATTTCGACAAGGCCGGGACGGGCCGTCCTGCGCCGCGTCTTTGAAAGGACCGGTTCGGGCCCCAGGGATCGCCAGGCCGATCGAACCGGCACCGAAATGAGGTCATTTGAGAACGAAGACGGCCGGCAATGCGAGGCGCGCGTCCGGCCTGCCCTTGCAGGCCGCCAACCGGCATGTTACATACTGAACCAAATGGTTCACTATAGCCAAGCCCGCTTCGATGCCTCGTTCGCCGCGCTCTCGGACGCCACCCGGCGCGGCGTTCTGGAGCAGCTCGGGCGCGCGGACGCTTCGATCACGGACCTGGCCGAGAAATTCCACATGACCCTCACGGGCATGAAGAAGCATGTCGGCGTCCTGGAGCAGGCGGGGCTCGTCGCCACGCAGAAGGTCGGGCGCGTGCGGACCTGCAAGCTCGGCTTGCGCCGGCTGGAGGAAGAGGCGGCCTGGATCGAGGGATACCACCAGCTGTGGAGCGCACGCTTCGACGCGCTGGACGAGGTCGTCGAGGAACTGAAACGGAAGGAGAAGGCCGATGGACGCAGGAAAAGGGAGTGAGCCGCCCATGAAGAACCGCACGACGGTGGAACGGACGTCCGAGCGCGAGGTCGTCACGACGCGAACCTTCAACGGCCCGGCGCGCCTCGTATTCGCGGCGTGGACCCAGCCCGAGCTGCTCAAGCGGTGGTGGGCGCCGAAGTCGTTCGGCGTGACCTTCCTTTCCTGCGAGGCCGATGTTCGCACGGGGGGCACCTATCGTTTCGTGTTCAGCCATCCTGCCTCGGAGCAGCCCATGGCTTTCTTCGGCAGGTACATCGAAGTGATACCGCCTTCCCGCCTCGTCTGGACGAACGACGAAGGTGGCGAGGCGGGGCCCGTCACCACGGTGACCTTCGAAGACCGCGGTGCCGAGACCCTGGTCGTCCTGCGCGACCTCTATCCCTCGAAGGAAGCGTTCGACGAGGCCGTCGCCTCCGGGAGCATGGCCGGGTTCGACGAGACGTTCGAGCAGCTGGACGCGCTTCTCGTCATCTTGGACGCGGGCGTGGGCGGGTCATGACGTCGTCGATCTCGCCTTCCCGCCTGGCGAGACCGTCATCGACCGCATCGGCAACCCGACCGGCCGGGATGGTCGCGCCATGCGCGTTCGACTCGAACATCGGCGCCATCCACCGGATTTGAACGACGGCGCTGCGAGACCTGACGGCCGGGCGCGGCGCGTTCCAGGGCCAGTGGAACGACGTCGTCAGACCGCGCACGGATCCGCGGCGGCTCGGCTTCGCCGCTCCCGGTCCCAAGCGTAAGAGGGAGGTGCGCCGCGCCGCCGCATGCGGCCGGTCTTGCAATTATACTAGAATGATTCTAATTATCACTCGCAATATGAACCCGAGGCTTTCCCATGCTCACCGTTGGCGACACATTCCCCGACTTCGCCCTCAAAGGCGTGGTTTCGACCGATCCCAAGACCGCGTTCCAGGACTTCACCCACCAGTCCGACGCCGGCAAGTGGAAGGTCGTGTTCTTCTGGCCGAAGGACTTCACCTTCGTCTGCCCCACCGAAATCGCCGGCTTCGGCGCGATCAACGGCGAGTTCAAGGACCGCGACGCGGTGATCTATGGCGTCTCGATCGACAGCGAATTCGTCCATCTGGCCTGGCGCCAGAACCATGCCGACCTGAAGACCCTGCCCTTCGCCATGCTGTCGGACGTCAAGCGCGCGCTGACCACGGCGCTGGGCGTGCTCGACAAGGCCGAGGGCGTGGCGCAGCGCGCGACCTTCATCGTCGATCCGGACGGCATCATCCGCTTCGCCTATGTCACGGACCTGTCGGTGGGGCGCAATCCGCAGGAAGTCCTGCGCGTGCTCGACGCGCTGCAGACCGACGAGCTTTGCCCCTGCAACTGGCAGAAGGGCGAGGACGTGTTGAAGGCCGCTTGAATTGAGTTGCGCTGTCGTCCCGGGCGCGCGCAGCGCGACCCGGGATGACAAGGAGGATTTGCAATGTCCCTCGAACATCTGAAGAACCGCCTGCCCGAATACGCCAAGGACCTGAAGCTCAACCTGTCGATGCTCGCCGCCGAGCCGTCGCTCAGCGAGCAGCAGCGCGCCGGCACCTTCGTCGCGACCGCCCTGGCGTCGCGCAATGGCGAGACCACGCGCGCGATCCTGGCGGAGTTCGGCCCGAAGCTGTCGCCCGCCGCGCTCGACGCGGCGCGCGCCGCCGCCTCGATCATGGCGATGAACAACATCTATTACCGCTTCACCCATCTGGCGTCGTCGGAGGACTACCGCGCCATGCCGGCCAAGCTGCGCATGAACGTGATCGGCAAGCCGGGCGTCGAGAAGGCCGATTTCGAGCTGTGGTCGCTGGCCGTCAGCGCCATCAACGGCTGCGGCATGTGCATCGACGCCCATGAGAAGGTGCTGCGCGGCGCCGGCATCACCGCCGAGCAGATCCAGGCCGCGGTGCGCATCGCCTCCGTCGTCCATGCGGTCGCCGCGACGCTGGACGGCGCGACGGCGCAGGCCGAGGCGCTGTCGGCGGCGGCGTAAACGCGAAGCGTCACAGCCCGCGGATGCGGGCCGTGACGCCCCCGCTTTTCACACCGGCGTGGGGAACGGGTTGCGCTCCGCGAACTGCTTCTGGTGCCAATAAGGATAGGCCGGCGTCGTGGCGCTGGCCGCGTCGAGCGCCTGGACCTGCTGCGCCGTCAGGTTCCAGCCCAGCGCGCCGAGATTGTCCTGAAGCTGCTGTTCGTTGCGCGCGCCGATCACCACGGTCGAGACGGTCGGTCGCTGGAGCAGCCAGTTGAGCGCCACTTGCGGCACGGTCTTGCCGACCTCCCTGGCCACCGCGTCCAGCGCATCGACCACGTTGTAGACGTGCTCATAGGGCACGGGCGGGCCCATCTCGGCGGTCTTGTGCAGGCGGCTGGTCTGCGGCAGCGGCGCCCCCCGCCGGATCTTGCCGGTGAGGCGGCCCCAGCCCAGCGGCGACCACACCACCGCGCCGACGCCCTGGTCGAGGCCGAGCGGCAAGAGTTCCCATTCGTAGTCGCGGCCGATCAGGGAGTAATAGGTCTGGTTGGCGACGTAGCGCGGCAGGCCGTAGCGGTCCGCCACCGCCAATGCCTTCATCAGGTGCCAGCCGGAGAAATTCGAGACGCCGATATAGCCGATCTTGCCGGCGCGGATCAGCGCGTCGAGCGTCGACAGCACTTCTTCCGGCGGGGTCTTGGCGTCGTAGCCGTGGAGCTGGAAAAGGTCGATGTGGTCGGTCCCCAGCCGCTTGAGCGCCGCTTCGACCGCGCGCGTCAGGTGGAACCGCGAGCTGCCGACCTCGTTCGCGCCCTCGCCCGAGCGGAAGGTCGCCTTGGTCGAGATGAGCACCTTGTCGCGGCGGCCCTTGATCGCGGCGCCCAGCACGCGCTCGGACTCGCCGCCGGAATAGATGTCGGCGCTGTCGAACATCGTAATCCCGTGGTCCAGACAGACATCGATCAGCCGCGTGGCTTGCGCCTCGTCGGCGCCGCCCCAGGCCTTGAACAGCTCGCCCTTGCCGCCGAAGGTGCCCGTGCCGAAGCTGAAAACGGGGACCTGGAAGCCGGAACGGCCCAGTTGACGATATTCCATGGATTGCTCCTCTGCGATGACGATGCTGCGGAAATTGGGGGGCGTGCGGGCGCCGTTCAACCGCGACGGCGACGTGGATAATGCGGGATTCCGACCACGAAACAGGTCAACCGGACAATTCGCTCAGAACCGCCAAGTGCAGGGCGGGAAGATGCTTGGTCGCCGTATCCCAAACCGCTGCTCCGTGACGGCGTCATAGCCGTGCCGATAAACGTTTCCGGCATCGCGCACCGAGACCCAATCGATATGGGGATGTCGCGACCGGACATCGGCATCGAGATGGCGGGTCGCTTCCGAAATGACTTCCAACGCGCGTATAACGGCGTAAATCGTCTTGCGGTCGCCAGCGAAACTTTCGAACGTCATCGTGCCGATAAAGGCACGCACCAAAGCAATGTTATCGCGGATGTGCTCAAGGCGGCGACGCACCGGCTCAGAAGGCATTCACGGCGTCCTTCAACGCGCCCTGCATGTGAGGCTTGACGGCATTGCGTTCGACGAGATCGATCTTGCGGCCGATCAGCGCAGCGATGTCGCTCTGAAGACGAACATATTCGTAGATCCCCGACGGCTTTTCACGCTCGAGATCGACCAGGATATCGACATCGCTGTCGTCCCGCGCTTCGCCACGGGCGACTGAGCCGAAGACCGCGGCATGCAGGACGCCCCGCTCCTGCAGCATCGCCCGGTTGGCGCGCAGGATTTCGAGGGCTTTTTCGAGCGTCATCGTCATCGGCGGAGCCTAGCACATTTTGCCGGCGCGGTCAGACCTGCGGCACCGTCTGGCCCAGCCGTCCGCCGATGCGCACCGGCGCGATGCGCGCGGCCAGGCCGCGCGGGCCGGTCTCGACGAAGACGCCGCACAAGGTCGCGGGGCCGGTGGCCGGGGCGAAGCGGCCCTGGTTCAGCTTGGTGACGAAACGCTGGACGGGGCCGTATTTCTCCATCCCGATCACGCTGTCGTAATCGGCGCAGGCGCCGGCATCGCTCTGATAGGCGGTGCCGCCCGGAAAGATCTGCGCGTCGGCGGTCGGGATGTGCTGATGCGTGCCGACGACGAAGCTGGCGCGGCCGTCGCAGAAATGGCCCATCGCCATCTTCTCCGACGTCGCTTCGGCGTGGATATCGACGACGATCGCGTCGGCCGCTTCGCCCAGCGGACAGGCGGCGAGTTCGCCCTCCACCGTGGCGAACGGATCGTCGAGCGCATCCATGAACACGCGGCCCATGACGTTGATCACCAGAACGCGTTCGCCCTTGCGCGTCTGATAGAGATTTGCGCCGCGGCCGGGCGTGCCCTTGGGGTAGTTGGCCGGGCGCAGCACGCGGTCCTCGTCGCCGATGAAGGAGAGGATCTCCTTCTGGTCGGCCCAATGGTTGCCGGTGGTGATCACGTCGATGCCGATGGCGAAGAATTCGCGCGCGATGGCGTGGGTGAGGCCGAAGCCGTGCGCCGCGTTCTCGCCATTGGCGATCACGAGGTCGAGGCCAAGACGGTCCTTGAGGCCGGACAGTTCGGCCGCCACGACATCGCGGCCCGGCTTGCCGATGATGTCGCCGAGAAAGAGGATGCGCATCGGCGATGCTTATCACAAAGGCACCGCGAATGGCGAAAGGCGCTCGCGCCCCCTCCTCAGCGCGTCGCGGTCCAGGTTCCGCTGTACGGTCCGACCGACCAGGTCCCTTTCATGGTCAAGGGATCGACGAATTTGAACGTCCCCTGTCCGGAGCCGACGACAACGGAGGTCTGCCACAAATCCATCGTCAGCGTGTTGCCGCTCAGGACCCCGTTGCTCACCTGTCCGTTGGCGCGGCCGACATCATAGGCGCCGCGGATCGTGCTGCCGACGACGAACAGGGTCATGGTGTAGCCGTAGCCGGTGTTCACCGTGACATGCCAGGTGCCCGCGAAATCGCCGAGCGAGGCCAGGCCGGCCCCGGAAGAGCCACCGGACGATCCGGCGCCGGCGCCGGTGCCGCCGCCGCCCGCGCTGCTGCCGCCCGACGGGCCGCCGGAGAACGCGTTCGCCGGCAGGCAGTGCAGGCCGAAGCTCTTCACCGCGCCCGACGCATCGAGCCATCCGTAGATGCCGCGCGCCACATTGTTGGGGCCGCAGGTGATGACGCCATGCGCCCAGGTCTCAAGGCTCGCGGGTGCGTTGCGGCCCATATAGGCGGTGATCTGCGAGCCGCAGCGCAGGCGCAACCGCGCAATCCCGCCAAGGGACGAGACGTCGCCTTCCACGGCCGTGATGGCGTTGGGCGGCGTGCACTTGTTCATGGTGCCGGCGGAGAAGAGCCCGGTTCCAAGCCCCCCGCCCGTGGCGGAGATCGGAAGACCCGACCAAATGCGGCCCGCGAACCGCGCGCATTCCGGATAGACATTGCTCAGATAGCCGGCCTTGCCCGAACCGAAGAGGCCGATCATGGCCTGGCCGGTATCGCAATAGATATCGATCTGCCTGCCGCCGCCCTGCGGGCCGAGCGGGAAGGACGCGCCGCCGGCGGTGTCGATCGGCTGGGGCGGTGGGGGCGGCGGCGGGGGAGGAGGCGGCGGCGGCCCGGCGGCCTGGGGCATCGCACCGCAGATCATTCCCAACGCCTCGACGCCGGCGGTGTCGCCGCCTGGGTTCGATGCCACGCCGATTTCCTTCACCGAGAGGCCGACCACGAAATTGCCGTCATGGCAGGCCAGCGAATGGGCGAACCCTTGGTTCACACCCTCGCCGTTGACATAGGGCGCCCAGGTGCCGACGCCGCCGACCTCGAGCACGTCGTCGCTGGTCATGCCGACAAGGGCATCGGTGATCGTTGCCGCCGATTGGGCAATCGGGCGGCATTTGAAAATAAGCTGGTCGAGCTGGGTCCAGGGTTTCATGCCGGTGGGCAAGCCGAGAACCATGGGATCGTCTTCGAACTCGGAGAATTCGAGATACTCCATCGCCTGGTCGGCCGGGCAGCGCTTTTCATGATAGCCGCCGCCGCCGTCGCCCGCGAGCGCGGTGGGCTTGCTGGGCTGCAGGTGTCCGGTGGCCGGAATATAGACGGCGCACAGCGCGCCGATGGCATCGAACCAGGCACCCGTTCTGGCCGCGACGCCCACGACATAGCCGCCGTTGCAGTACAGGGTCTGGACCGGCTGAGAGGATTCGCCCTTGGGGGAGAACTCCTGCGCCAGCGCCGGCGACGCCAGCACGGCGACGAGCGCGAGCCAAGCGGCAGCGATCTTCAGGACGCGCATATATCCCCCCGTGCGCCGGACCCATCATCCGTAGACGGACGAACCCCGAAGGCCGACGACAATTGCGCGACATTAACACGGCACGGGAAAAGGCGGTACCATGGCCGGATCACGCGGCCTTGGCCGCATACCCAATCCGGTGACGACAACCGGGACGACCGGAAAGCGGAGAAGACCGGTTTTGCGCAAATTCCCGCAAAAACGGCCGGAGGCGGTTGCTTTCAAGTTTCGGCATGCCGCTGCTTCCGGGTTCGCGGTACGGCCTTGGCGTGCTGCCGCTCCTGATCTTGGGACGGACGCGGCGCATGGTGCTGGAGGAACGGACGCTGGCGCGCGGACTTCCCGGCTCTGCCGACGACCCGGCGCGGGTGCGCCGGCGGCCCGTGCCCTATGCGTGGCGAAAGCGGCGCAATCCGTTCTCGGTGATCACCGCATCCAGCGGATGATCGTGATCCTCGCGCGGCAGCGCGGGGACCTCCTGGCCGGCATAGGCGACGCCGATGGCGCGCGCGCGGGGCAAGGTCGCGAGCGTCCTGTCGTAATAGCCGCCGCCATAGCCGAGGCGGTGCCCGCCGGAATCGAAAGCAAGCAGCGGCACCAGGATCAGCGCGGGCACGACGACCGGCGCGCTCGCGAGCGGCTCGGCGATGCCGTGGACGGCGGCGGCGTGCATCGCATCGCTGATCGTCCAGGCGCGGAATACGAGCGGGCGATGCGGCACGACGGTCGGCAGCGCCAGCCCATGGCCGCGTGCCGACAGCGCCGCCATCAGGGCGCGCGGATCGGCTTCGTCGCGGAACGGAAAATAGCCGGCGACGACCGCCCCGGACGCGAGCGCCAGATCGTCGGCATGGCGCGCGACGGTCTCGGCGTAACCGGCGTGCGCCAGCGTGGCGCGATGGCGGCGCGCGGCGGCGCGAAGGGCGGGTTTGGACATCGGGCGCGCTATGCCCACGCCACACCCCCGTCATGGCCCGCGAATGCGGGCCACCCAGGCGATCGCAAGGCGTAGGAACCGGGCGCGTTACGAGACATGCCGACAACCCTGCAAAAAAGTGCAGAACCCAACGGATGGCCCGCACCTGCGGGCCATGACAGCCGAGCACTCCGCTGCAGGGCCCGTCGAACGCGAAAGTGGACGGAACCGCCATCGCCGTTGGTGTTCGGATCCTCACGGGCCTGCAAGTGCAGGTGGGCGCCATATAGCCGAGACCACGATCCCGGCCAGGGACAGCTCCCGGTGAGTACCATTAAGGCCCCTGGGCATCGCTAACCTGACGCGCGGGGCAGTATCCGTCCGTCCGCAATATAGGACGTCGCGGGCGGGAAGGGAAACGCCGCGATCACCCATGCCCGAGCTTGGCGCCGAGCTCTTCGAGCCGCTTCGCGGCCGCCTCGAAAGCGTCGGAGGATACCGCTTCGGCCTTGTCGAGCGTGGCGCTCACCGCGTCGTGCTGGCCGGCGAGCGCGGCCAGCTCCTGCCGGCGCAGGTGAAGCTGGGTCGCGGCGTCGTGATGCTCGTCGGCGATCAGCAGCGCCGCCATGAGGAGAAGGCGCGTTTCGCCGACCTGGCCGACCGAGGCGAGCAGTTCCCTCACCTTCTCATCGACATGGGCGGCGAGCTCGCGCAAATGGTCTTCCTCGCCATCGTCGCAGGCGATGGTGTAGGCGCGCGCATTGACCATGACGTTGACGAGCGGCATGCGCGTTTCCTAGCGGCCGAGCGCGGCGCGGATTTCGCCGATCGCGCCGTCGAGGCGGCCTTCGACCTCTTCCGTGATGCCGGCAAGGGCGCGGTTCTCGTCTTCCAGCGCGGCGATGCGCGCCAGCAGGCGTTCGCGCTCCTCGCCGAGTTCGGCGACCTTGGCGCGCGAATCGGCGGCGGCGGCACGCAAGGCGGGAACCTGCGCGACCTGGCTTTCGAGCGCGGCCAGCGCCGCGTCGAAGCGCTGCATAGCGACGTCCATTCTCTCCATGCGCGTGTCTTTCCAGCGACCGGGCGGACCTTAGGCCGCGCAAAGGCCTGCGGCAACGCGTAAAGGCCGCCAAATCGGGCAGCCGCCTGTGGAATATCGCCGGATCGGGGAGCGGGCGGCGGCGTTGCACTTGACGGGTCCGCCGCCCGCTCGCTAAGGCGACGGTCCCGCGCGGAGGAATGCCTCATGGATTCGACGAAAACTCCGCCGGAGCAGGCACAAATCCGCCGCCTGGCCAATGGCATTCGCGGCCTGTCCATGGATGCGGTGGAGCAGGCGAAATCGGGCCATCCGGGCCTGCCGCTGGGCATGGCCGACGCGGCGACGGTGCTTTTTTCCCGGTTCCTGAAATTCGATCCGGCGGACCCGCACTGGCCCGACCGCGACCGCTTCGTGCTGTCGGCCGGCCACGGCTCGATGCTGCTGTATTCGCTGCTGTGGCTGACGGGTTATCCGGGGATCGGCCTGGACGACATCAAGCACTTCCGCCAGGTCGGCAGCCCCTGCGCCGGCCATCCCGAGCACGGCCACATTCCCGGCATCGAGACGACCACCGGGCCGCTCGGCCAGGGCATCGCCAATGCCGTGGGCATGGCGGTGGCCGAGCGCATCCTGAACGCGCGCTTCGGCGACGCGCTGGTCGATCACAAGACCTATGTCATCGCCTCCGACGGCGATCTCATGGAGGGCATCAGCCATGAGGCGATCCATCTCGCGGGACATCTGAAGCTCAAGAACCTGGTCGTCCTGTGGGACGACAACAACATCACGATCGACGGCGCGCTGTCGCTGTCCGAGACCGGCAACATGATCGAGCGCTTCGAGGCGGCGGGGTGGCAGACCACGGTGTGCGACGGCCACAGCGCGCAGGAAGTGTTCCGCGCCCTGAACGACGCGCAGGAAAGCCTGAAGCCGGTCCTGATCGCCTGCAAGACGATCATCGGTTTCGGCTTTCCGACCCGGGCCGGCACCCAGAAGGCGCACAGCGACGCGCCGGGCGCCGAAGAGATCGCCGGCGCGAAGAAGGCGCTGGGCCTTCCGGCCGAGGCGTTCGCGCTGGAGGACGGCGTATTCGAGGCGTGGCGCAAGATCGGCGGCCAGGGTGCGGCCGCCCGCGATGCCTGGAGCAAGCGCAAGGCGCTGTCGGACCGCGCGCCGCAATTCGACGAGACCGTGGCCGGGGCGATCCCGGCGGCGCTCGCGGGCGCGCTCGCCGAGCTCAAGGCGAAGTTCGCCGCCGAGAAGCCGAATGCCGGCACGCGCCGCAGTTCGGAAAAGGTCCTCGACGCCGTCAACGGCATCGTGACGACGACCGTCGGCGGCTCGGCCGATCTGACGCCGTCGAACAACACCAAGACCAAGAACATCGACGCGATCACGCCGGACAATTTCGCCGGCCGCTACATCCATTACGGCATCCGCGAGCACGCCATGGCGGCGGCGATGAACGGCATGGCGCTGCATGGCGGGATCATCCCCTATGGCGGCACCTTCCTGGTGTTCTCGGACTATTGCCGCCCGTCCATCCGGCTGGCGGCGCTGATGGGCATCCGCGTCGTCTTCGTGATGACGCACGATTCCATCGGCGTGGGCGAGGACGGCCCGACGCACCAGCCGGTCGAGCATCTCGCCGCGCTGCGCGCCATTCCCAACCTTCTGGTGCTGCGCCCCGCCGACGCGGTGGAGACGGTGGAGGCGTGGGAGATCGCGCTCCATCGCACCGACGGTCCGTCGCTGCTGGTGTTCTCGCGCCAGGACGTTCCCACGCTGCGAGGACCCGACAGCCTGGCCGAGAACCTGACCGCCCGGGGCGCCTATGCGATCGCCGAGGCGGCCGACGCCAAGGTGACGCTGCTCGCCACCGGATCGGAGGTCAGCCTGGCCATGCAGGCGCGCGACCTGTTGCAAGCCGAGGGCATCGCCGCGCGCGTCGTGTCGATGCCGGGCTGGGGCCTGTTCGAGCGACTCTCCGCAACCGATCGCGAAGCGGTGCTCGGCAAGGGCACGGTCAAGGTCGCGGTGGAAGCGGCGGTCAGCCAGGGGTGGGACCGCTATATCGGGCCGCATGGCCGTTTTGTCGGAATGCATGGCTTCGGCGCCAGCGGTCCGTATAAGAATGTGTATACGCATTTCGGAATTACGCCCCTGGCCGTCGCAGACGCGGCCAAGGCGGCGCTCAAGGACGGTTAACAGGAGAACGATATGGCAGTGCGGGTGGCGATCAACGGCTTCGGCCGCATCGGTAGGCTGGTGCTGCGCGCGATCGTCGAAAGCGGTCGGCGCGACATCGAAGTCGTGGCGGTGAACGATCTGGGTCCGGTGGAAACCAATGCGCATCTGCTGCGCTACGATTCGGTCCACGGCCGCTTTCCGGCCAATGTCACGGTCGATGGCGACACCATCATCGCGGCGGGACACAAGATCAAGGTCACCGCGGTGCGCGATCCGGCGGAGCTGCCGCACAAGGAGCTGGATGTCGATATCGCGCTGGAATG
>DASWOE010000150.1:0-23513 GCA_036398875.1 Rhizomicrobium sp. | reverse complement strand
CGGGTGGAATTTCGAACCCTGGCGCGGCGTGTTCTTTCCCAAGGGCACGTCGAAGGCGCAGGAACTCGCCTATGCCAGCCGCCAGCTTCCGACCATCGAGGTCAACGGCACCTTCTATTCGACCTTCAAGCCGCCGACCTTCCAGAAATGGCATGACGAGACGCCGGACGATTTCGTCTTTTCGCTGAAGGCCAACCGCTTCGCGACCAACCGCAAGGTGCTGGCCGACGCCAAGCCGTCCATCGACCGCTTTCTCGAAAGCGGCATCTCGGCGCTGAAGGGCAAGCTCGGGCCGATCCTGTGGCAGTTCATGCACACCAAGAAATTCGACGCCGCGGATTTCGAGGCGTTCCTGGCCTTGCTGCCCGGGAGCATCGACGGGGTGGCGCTGCGCCATGCGGTCGAGCCGCGCCATGAGAGCTTCAAAACGAAAGCTTTCGTCGAACTGGCGCGCCAATACGGCGCCGCGGTCGTGTTCGCCGATTCGGCGAAATATCCTGCGATCGCCGACGCGACCGCGGATTTCGTCTATTGCCGCCTGCAGGAAGCCCAGGAAAAGATCGCGACCGGCTATGCGCCCGCCGACCTCAAGCGCTGGGTCGAGGCCGCAAGGGCCTGGGAGTCCGGCGGCACGCCCAAGGCCATGCCGCTGCTCGGCAAAGCGCCCGCGAAACGGAAGCGCGACGTGTTCGTCTATTTCATCGCCGGCGCGAAGGTGCGCAATCCGGCGGCGGCGCAGGCGTTCCTGAACGCGGCAAAGGCATAGCGGCTATTTTATCGACCACGCCCAGCCGGCGATCTTCCACGCCCCGCCGAACTTCACCATCGCGAAGGTCAGGATGCCCAATTCGTGCGCGGGCTTGCCGGCGCGCTTGAACTTGAAGTTCGCCGGAAACACGGCATAGCCGCGATCGCCCGAGACGACGACATGGGCGGGCTTCGCGATCACCATGAAGGGATCGGTCATCTTGTTGGCCGCGGCATAGACGCCATAGTCGGCGCCCCATTGCGAAAACGCCTGGGCGCCGGACCACAGATGCGGCGCGAATTCGTCGATGATGCTGGGCGCGGGCGCGTAAAAGGCGGCGGCGCCGGGAAGGTCGTTCCTGTTCAGCGTGTCGTTATAGGCATTGACGGCGGTCGCGATGTCGGACTTGTCGGACGCGAGGGCCGGCGCGGCGAACGCCAGCGCGGCCAAGACATACAGTATACGGATCATTTCGGCGCTCCCCTGTCCTCGGCGCGGCGAGCTTAAGGGATCGCCGCGCCGAGGCAAGCGGACGCGCGCCTGCGGCGCGCGCCCCGCCGCGCTCAATACCAGCCGCGATGAAAGCGGTGGTGATGGCGCCAGCCGTGGCCGAACCGGTCGTGGCGGAAGCGATGGTCGCTGCCGAAGTCGCGCCGGTCGCCGCCGTCGCGGCGGTAGCCGTCACGCCGATCCGATTCGTGCGCGCTGGCCGGTGCGATGGAGGCGGCGCCGGCCACGCCGATCAACGCGGCGAGGACGGCGGTCTTGAGGGTTTTCGATATGAGCATCTCGTTCTCCTGGGTCAAACATCAAGGAGGCGAGCTTGGCGCGCGGGACATGAACGCCAGCCACGCCGCGGCGTTCAGACTCGGGGCTTCTTTGCGGCGAATGCCGCGAAGCGGCAGGCTTTGCGACGAATCCGGCGGATTCCCGGCTCGGCGGGCGGGCGCGATGTGCCGTGTACGGTCGAAATTTCTCACCGCAGCGCAGCAAATTCGGATATAGTATTCGGCAGTTCTTGCGCCGTTCGCAGAGCCCCTGCCCGCTTCGAAAGCGGACCGGAGACCCCGCGCCAGCAGAGGAGTCCTCCATGTCCGATGCCCTCAAAGATCCCCTTCGCCGCAAGCCGGGCGCGACCTTCACCGCCTCCGAGGCGCGCGACGCCCTGGTCAAGCGCGAGCTGGAAGCCGAACGCCACGCCTTCGAAACCAAGACCGCGAAGCTGCGCGCGCTGCGCCTCGCGAAGGAGGCCGCGGATGCCGCGCTGGCGCTGAAGCTGGCGGCGGAAGCGCCGCGGCCGGCCAAGTCCGCCGCGAAGAAGAAGGCCGCAAAGGCGTCATAGGCCGCGCCGCGCTATTTGTTGCAGACGATGAGCGCGTCCTGCGCGACGTCGGCATTGATATTGTCGACCGACATCTCGCGATAGCGCTCGGTCGAGCCGATGTCGTAGATGCGCACGACGAACTGGACCTTGAAGCTCTGCGTGCAATCGATGGCGAAGTATTGCGGCATCGTGTCGTTGCACATCTTCATCGCATAATGGGTCAGGCCGTCCGGCCAGACCTTGATGTTGTCCTTGTCGAGGCACATCGCATAGCCGCGCCCGTTGTCGCGGATATGGACCCAGTTTTCGGCCCGCGCTCCGGCCGGGGCCAGGGCCAGCAGCGCACAGAGAAGAGAAACAGGACGCATCGCGAAACGCTCGCAGGGGTTTCCGGGCAAGGATTATAACGGCCCGGAAAATTTGCCAAAGCCCCCCGCGATACGCGAAACTGGCGTCATGACTCCCGATCAGGAACAACCCGCGGCCGGAGCGGCCGAAGCCCGCGGCACGGGCGCGACCGGACGGATTTCGCCGCGGGGGCGCGCGTTCGATCCGCGCCTGCTGGAAGGATCGATCACCCGCTCGCTGTTCCTGCTCGCCCTTCCGATCATGGCGGGCAACATCCTGCAGATCGCCTACCAGCTCGTGGACGCGTTCTGGGTGGGACGGCTGGGCGCGGCGGCGGTGGCGGCGGTGTCGGTCTCCATGCCGATGGTGTTCCTGCTGATGTCGCTGGGCATGGGCTTCGCCATCGCGGGCGCGACGCTGATCGCGCAATATGTCGGGGCGCGCAACCGCGCGATGGTCGATCATGTCGCCGGCCAGACCATGCTGACCGTGGTCGCGGTGTCGCTGATGCTCGGCCTGTTCGGCTTTGCCGTCGCGCCCTATCTGCTGGAATTGATGGGGGTGGCGCGCGACGTCTACGACAACGCGCTGGGCTTCCTGCGGGTGACGTTCCTGAGCCTGCCGCTGGCCTTCGCCTTCTTCTGCTTCCAGTCGCAGATGCGCGGCCTGGGCCAGGTGACCGTGCCGCTCTATCTCATCGCCGGTTCGGTGGTGATCAATTTCGCGCTCGATCCGCTGTTCATCTTCACCATGGGCTGGGGCGTGACGGGGGCGGCGCTGGCGACGCTGGTGAGCCAGTTCCTCTCCGCCGCCGTCGCCATCGGGCTGCTGGTGCAGGGCCGTTACGGCATCCAGCTCAAGCTCAGCGAGTTCCGGCCGGATTTCGCCTTCATCGCGCGCGCCTTCAATCTCGGCTACCCCGCCGCGATCGAGGGCTCGGCGCGCGGACTTGGCATCACCGTGATGATGTTCCTCATCACCAGCTTCGGCACGGTGACGACGGCGGCCTATGGCGTCGGCGGCAACGTGCTGCAATTCGTGATCATCCCGGCGATGGGATTCTCGATGGCGACGTCCACCCTGGTCGGCCAGAACATCGGCGCCGGCAACCTCAAACGCGCCGAGGCGGTGGCGCGGCTGGCGGCGCTGATCACCTTCGC
The DNA here is from genome assembly GCA_036398875.1 of Rhizomicrobium sp. Taxonomy (GTDB): domain Bacteria; phylum Pseudomonadota; class Alphaproteobacteria; order Micropepsales; family Micropepsaceae; genus Rhizomicrobium. Next base: position 19,933 of record DASWOE010000150.1, on the reverse strand, counting down.
GACGCTGAGCGCGTTCGGCCTGTTTTCGCTGGTCTTTGCCGAGCACATCGCCGCCTTCTTCGTGCCGGCCGATCCGGACGTGATTCGCGAAGCCGCGGCGTTCATCCGGATCGTGTCCTGGAGCTTCGGCTTCGTCGGCGTGCAGTTCGCGCTGATGGGCGTGCTGCGCGCCAGCGGCAACATGTTCGCCGCGATGGTGATCAGCCTGGTGTCGCAATGGATGCTGACCTTCCCGCTCGCCTATGTCCTCTCCCACCGCGCCCATCTGGGCGCGCACGGCATCTGGTGGTCGTTCCCGATCGCCAATGTGCTCACCGCGATCGTCAGCGCGATCTGGTTCAGCCGCGGCGACTGGAAGAAGCGGCGCCTCCTCGATGGCCTGACCGCCGCCGAGGAGGAAGAGGAAGAGGTCAACGAGCAGGTGATGGTGTGACGGCTATTCGTTGGCCTGAAAGTCCGGGAAGCGCAACACGACGCGCTTTTGCGCGCCCATTCCCATGGCGAACGGGGCGGTGACCGGCTTGGCGCCGGAACCGTTGATCGTGGCGGTGACGCGATAGGCGCCCGCCGGGCCTTTCACCAGGACCCAGGGACCGGCGCAGTTCAACTGAGCGACCGAGGCGCCGCCGCTGGACAGGGTGACCTGCGCGCCGGAGAGGTATTGCGCGGCGCCGTTCGAGAACTCGATCCGGATCGGGAAGCCGGACCATTGCGGATCGTCCTTGGCGGAGCCGACGCCGGTGCATACCGCCTCGACATTGCCGAAGGAGACCGGCGTATCCATGGCCATCGGCTGCGGTGCGGGCGGCGCCGTCATGGCCTGCGCCAATACGATCACGGCTGCGGGAAACATCATCATGCCATCCTCCTGCACATCGCCTGTGACGGCGCGCGATCCACGTGTCAGCAACGTTGCGGCGGGGCAATTGTTCCGGCCGGCCGCCGGCGCCCGCACCTTGATTTTGCCGCGAAAGTTGCAATCCTCTCCTTTTGGGCAACGGGGGCGTGCATGCGGGGATGGACGGTCTGTGCGGCATTGGCGTTGGCCGTGGGCGCGACGCCCGCGAGCCTGGCGGCGGCGTCGAAGGCGCGCGCCGTGGCGCATATGATCGGCCGCGACGGCAGCCCGGCGGGCACGATCACCTTCGCGGCGACCGCGCATGGCGTGCTGATCGACTACGACCTGAAGGGCCTCGCCCCGGGCGCACATGCGATCCACATCCACACCTCCGGCAATTGCGATCCCAAGACCGCCTTCACCTCGGCGGGACCGCATTTCTCGCCCGATCCGACCAAGATGCACGGTTTCATGGCCAAGCACGGTCCGCATGCCGGCGACCTGCCGAACGAGTATGCGGCGGCGGACGGCACGCTGCGCGCCGGCACCATCAGCAACGCCTTCTCGCTCGGCAACGGCAAGAAATCGATCTTCGACCGCGACGGCGCCGCGATCATCGTGCACGCCAAGACGGACGACTATATGAGCCAGCCTGCCGGGGCTTCCGGCGACCGCGTCGCCTGCGGCGTGATCATGCGCACCGTCGGACCGGCGTCGCGCAAAGCCGGCAGGCGCAAAGCGCATAAGTGAGCGCCGCACGAATGGTGCATGATCCCTCGCGAGCGTCGCGGAGGGCGGACATGATCACGCTTCATCAGATGCAGATGTCGGGCAATTGCTACAAGGTGCGTCTCGCGGCGCGGCAGTTGAACATCCCGATCGCGCTGAAAGAATACGGCCTGCACGACGGCTCGACCCGCGTGCCGGATTTCCTTGCCAAGAATCCGAACGGCCGCGTGCCGATGCTCGAACTGGAAGACGGCCGCTTCCTGCCGGAGTCCGGCGCGATCCTGTTCTATCTCGCCGAAGCCTCGCCGCTGCTCCCGCAGGGCAAATGGGAGCGCGCCCAGATGCTGCAATGGATGTTCTTCGAACAGTACAGCCACGAGCCCTATGTCGCGGTGGCGCGCTTCTGGCTGAAATTCGCCGACAAGGCGGAACTGGCGAAGAAGGAACATCTGGTTCCGGAATGGCACGCCAAGGGCAATGCCGCGCTGGGCGTGATGGAGAACCATCTTTCGGCGCAGGATTGGTTCGCCGGGAACGCCTACTCGATCGCGGATATTGCGCTCTACGGCTACACGCACAGCGCCGCCGATGGCGGCTTCGATCTGGCGCGCTACCCCGCCGTGTCCCGCTGGCTGGAGCGCGTCCGCGCGCAGCCGGGCCACATCGGTTTGGACGCAATGTGGTGACTTGCCTTGGTCACGGCGAGTGACTATATCGCCGCCCAATCGAAGCCGTGCAGCCTTTAGAGAAGTTTCTGCCAGAGCCCAAGCACCGTTCCATTCCACCGGAGCGCATAGCTGGAGTGACGACGACGCTTTTCCTGAAACAAGTCGCGGCGTCGATGATCGCGCGGACGCGGTGTCCGACGCGATAGGTCAAATGCTTTCAGGAGAATGCCGTCATGGCAACGAATGGTCAGGTCAAGTTCTTCAACACGACGAAGGGCTTCGGTTTCATTGCGCCGGAAGGCGGCGGCAAGGACGTGTTCGTGCACGTCACCGCCGTCCAGGCCGCCGGCCTGCGCGGCCTCAATGAAGGCCAGCGCATCAGCTTCGACGTCGAAGCCGACAAGCGCGGCCCCAAGGCCGTCAATCTGAAGCTCATCTGAGCCGGATGGGCTTGCGGTAAGCGAAAGGCGCGGGATGCACCCCGCGCCTTTTTGCTGTGCGGCATCGGCCGCATGAATTTCCGCCGCCAAGCCGCGGCGAACATCGCCAAGTTCCCGTCGCGCGGCTATAGTGAACGAAGCGGGGGGACGTTCATGAACATGTCGAAGAAGATCGCGGCCGAGTTTCTCGGCACCTTCTGGCTGGTGCTGGGCGGCTGCGGCGCCGCGGTGCTCGCGGCGGGCGTGCCCGATGTCGGCATCGGCTATGCCGGCGTGGCGCTCGCCTTCGGGTTGACGGTGCTCACGGGCGTCTATGCCTTCGGCCATATCTCGGGCGGCCATTTCAACCCGGCGGTGACCTTCGGCCTGTTCGCGGCGGGACGCTTCCCCGCCAAGGACATCCCCGCCTATTGGATCGCGCAGGTCGCGGGCGGGCTGGCGGCGGGCAGCGTGCTCTATGTGATCGCCAGCGGCTCCGCCGCGTTCGACCCGACCGCCGGCTTCGCCGCCAACGGCTATGGCGAGCACTCGCCGCAGCATTACGAGATACTGGCCTGCGCGGTGTGCGAGATCGTGATGACCTTCATGTTCCTGATGGTCATCCTGAACACCACGCTGGCCAATCCCGGCTATGCCGGCATCGCCATCGGCCTGTGCCTGACGCTGATCCACCTGATCTCGATCCCGGTGACCAACACCTCGGTCAATCCGGCGCGCTCGATGGGCGTGGCGTTTTTCCAGGGCAGCTGGGCGGTGGAACAGCTGTGGTTCTTCTGGGTCATGCCGCTGGCCGGTGCCGGCCTTGCCGGCATCGTGCAGCGCTGGCTGGTGGCGGGGCCTGAGCGGCAGACCTCGCAGCGGCTGGCGTCCTAGCGGCGCCGCCTATAATCCCTTGTCATCCGCCGCGAATGCGGCGGACCCAGGTGACACCTTGTACGAACCGGTGCAGACCGTACCTGGGTGGCCCGCATTCGCGGGCCATGACAAGCAGGAATGATGACGGGTAGCAAGCGCCCGCGCTCTCGGCTTCACCAGGTCCATATGGTATTGCGGGGCCGATGGGCTACGAAGCACCTTCGATCGGCGAGCTCCTGGACGGCGAGGCGCTGCGGCGCGCGCTGACCGCGCTCGCACAGGCGACGCCGGACAAGACCAGGCTGCGCGGCGAGGCGCTGGCCCTGATCAAGGCCGCGTTCCAGGACGGCCGCGCGCGCGTCAAGGCGGGCGTCGATGGCGACGCGATCGGCGGGCTGGCCGCGGCGCGGGCGCTGTCGGCGCTGCAGGACGCGACCATCCAGGTGCTCTACGATTTCGCGATCAAGCATTTCTACTATGCGCAGAACCCGACCGCGGCGGAGCGCATCTGCATCGTGGCGACCGGCGGCTATGGCCGCGGCGAGCTGGCGCCGGGATCGGACATCGACCTGCTCTTCATCCGCCCCTTCAAGCAGACGCCCTGGGGCGAGAGCGTCATCGAATTCATCCTCTACATGCTGTGGGACATGGGGCTGAAGGTCGGCCATGCGACGCGCTCGCTGGCCGACTGCGTGCGTCTCGCCAAGCAGGACATCACCATCCGCACCGCCATCCTGGAGGCGCGCTTCCTGTGGGGCGACCACAAGCTGTTCGACGAGCTGCGCAAGAAATTCTGGAGCGAGGTCGCGACCGGCACGGGGCAGGACTTCGTCGAGGCCAAGCTTGCCGAGCGCGATGCCCGCCACGCCCGCCAGGGCGAGAGCCGCTATCTGGTCGAGCCGAACATCAAGGAGGGCAAGGGCGGATTGCGCGACCTGCAGACGCTCTACTGGATCGGCAAATACGTCTATCACCTGGAAGACGCCGCCCAGCTCGTCGATCACAACGTGCTGACCAAGGACGAATACAAGACCTTCCAGAAGGCGGAGGCCTTCCTGTGGGACGTGCGCGTCAAGCTGCACTATCTGGTGGGCCGGGCCGAGGAGCGGCTGTCGTTCGACGTGCAGCCGGATCTGGCGGCGCGCATGGGCTTTTCCGGCGACAGCCCGCGCCGCGCGGTGGAGGCCTTCATGAAGGCCTACTTCCTGGTCGCCAAGGATGTCGGCGACCTGACCCGCATCTTCTGCGCCGCGCTGGAAGTGCAGAACCGCAAGCGCCGGCCCTCGCTCGCCGCGATGCTGCCGGGCTTCCTGCGCCCGCGCACCGGCAGCGACGATTTCTTCGTCGAGAACGGACGGCTGACGGCGCGCGGCGCGATCTTCCGCACCGATCCGGTCAACATGATCCGCATCTTCCACATCGCGGACGCGAAAAAAGTCGATGTGCATCCCGACGCTTTGCGCACCATCACCCGCAGCCTCGACCTCATCGACGAAACGGTGCGCCAGGACAAGGAGGCGAACCGGCTGTTCCTGGAAATCCTGTCGTCGCGCCACGATCCCGAACGCGCGCTCAGGCGCATGAACGAAGCCGGCGTGTTCGGCCGCTTCGTGCCGGAATTCGGCCGCGTCGTCGGGCTGATGCAGTTCAACATGTACCACCACTACACGGTGGACGAGCACCTGATCCGCGCGGTCGGCAACGTCGCGGAGATCGAGCGCGGCGGGCGCAAGGACGAGCACCCGCTTGCCACCGACATCGTCAAGCGCATCACCGCGCGCGAGGCGCTTTATGTCGCGATGCTGCTGCACGACATCGCCAAGGGCCTGCCGGGCGATCATTCCGACGTCGGCGCGGCGATCGCGCAGGGCCTGTGCCCCAGGCTGGGCCTTTCGCCGGAGGACACCGCGGCGGTGATGTGGCTGGTGAAATACCACCTCGTCATGAGCGACACGGCGCAGCGGCGCGACATCTCGGATCCCAAGACCGTGAAGGATTTCGTGGGCCAGGTGCAGACGCCGGAGATGCTGCGCCTGCTGCTGGTGCTGACCGTCGCCGACATCCGCGCGGTGGGGCCGGGCGTCTGGAACGGCTGGAAGGGCCAGCTTCTGCGCGAACTCTATTACGAAGCCGAAGCGGTGATGACCGGCGGCGACGCGACGCCGGCGCGCTCGGCCCGGGTGGAGCAGGCCAAGACGGCGCTGGCGGCGCGCATCGGCGATCTGCCGAAGGCGACGCAGGAGCGGCTGCTCACGCGGCACTACGACAATTACTGGCTCGCCTTCGACGATTGCGGCCATGAGCGCCATGCGCGGCTGATGGCGAAGGCCGACGCCCAGGGCGAGCTGTTCGCGCTCGATGCGACAAGCAGCGATTTCCGCAGCGTGACCGAGGTGGTGCTCTACACGCCCGACCATGCCGGCCTGTTCTCCCAGCTGGCCGGCGCGGTATCGGCGAGCGGCGGCTCCATCGTCGAGGCGAAGGCCTTCACCACCTGCGACGGCTTCGCGCTCGACGCGTTCACGATCCAGGACGCCGATGGCGAGCCGTTCGGCGACGCGGCGCGGCTCGAACGCCTGCGCCAGTCCATCGAGCGCACGCTGCGCGGGGAGATGACGCCCCGCGCCGCGATCGCCAGGCGGCCGCAACGGCGGCGCGCCAGCGCCTTCAAGGTCACGCCCAAGGTCAATTTCGACAATGAGGCATCGGCCCATGCCACCGTGGTGGAGGTCGAGGGACTGGACCGGCCGGGCCTGCTTTACGACGTCACCGACGCGCTGTTCCAATCGGGCCTGTCGATCTCCTCCGCCATGGTATCGACTTATGGCGAGCGCGCGGTGGACGTCTTCTATGTGCGCGACGGCTTCGGCCACAAGGTGCGGCACGAGGAGCGGCTGGCGGCGGTGCGCGCGAAGCTGCTGGCGGCGCTGGCCGACCCCGCCGCGGCCTGAGGGCCCTTTCGTCGGCGCCGCCAAGGCGCTATACCCGCCCGCGCGCAAGCATTGACGGGAACGTTCCGTGAGCATCCGGCCAGTCGCAGATTTGCTCCGTTCGCCGCTGCCGCCCAAAGGCTGGTGGCGGGCCTGAGCCTGCCTGCCGCCCCGCCCTCCACGCTTTCGGAAAATCGCCGCCATGACCATCCGCCACCCCCAACGCGTTCTTTCGGGCATGCAGTCGAACAACACGCTGCACCTGGGCAATTATCTCGGCGCGCTCAAGAACTGGGTGCGCCTGCAGAACGAGATGGAGTGCCTGTTCTGCGTGGTGGACATGCATGCCATCACCGACGATGCCGGCTATCGCAAGCCCGCTTTGGTGAACCATGCGACGCATGAGGTGACGGCGGCCTATATCGCGGCCGGGATCGATCCCAAGCGCTCGCCGATCTTCAACCAGAGCCGCGTGCCGCAGCATGCCGAGCTGGCCTGGATCTTCAACTGCGTGGCACGGCTCGGCTGGCTCGACCGCATGACGCAGTTCAAGGAGAAGTCCGGCAAGCACAAGGAGCGCTCCTCCGTCGGTCTCTATACCTATCCGGTGCTGATGGCGGCCGACATCCTGGTCTACAAGGCGACGCATGTGCCGGTGGGCGAGGACCAGAAGCAGCACCTGGAACTGGCGCGCGACATCGCGCAGAAGTTCAACGCCGACTATGAGGTGCCCGATTTCTTCCCCCAGCCCGAGCCGGTGATCACCGGGCCGGCGACGCGGGTGATGAGCCTGCGCGACGGGACCAAGAAGATGTCGAAGTCCGACGAATCCGACATGTCGCGCATCAACCTGACCGACGACGCCGACGCCATCGCGCAGAAGATCCGCAAGGCCAAGACCGATCCGCATCCGCTGCCGGCAAGCGCCGAAGAGCTCAAGGGCCGGCCGGAAGCCGAGAACCTGATCAACATCTATGCCGCGCTGGCGGAGGAGGATGCCGGGGCGGTGATGGCGCGCTTCGCGGGCCAGCAATTCTCCGGCTTCAAGAGCGCGCTGGCCGATCTGGCGGTGGCGAAGATGGGCCCGATCACCGACGACATCCGCCGCCTGATGGCCGATAAAGGCGAGATCGATGCGATCCTGAAAGCGGGCGCGCAGAAGGCCGGGGCGATCGCCGAGCCGATCGTCCAGGAGGTCAAGAAGATCGTGGGGTTTGCGGTTTGAGGCGCCCGACCTGTCCTCCCCGGCCGAGCGACGCGAAGCGTCGCGAGGGGACGGGGACCCAGGCGGTGACGTCTGCTCGGCGCGGGCAGCCGGGTTCGAGCACCCTTGCGAGCATCGAATTCGCGGCGCGGCCTGGGTCCCCTTCCCGCGCCGTGCTCCGCACGCCGCGCCGGGGATGACAGCGGCGTTAGTTTCCGCCCACCGGCGCATCCTTGGGCACGCCATAGGTGAACATCACGTCGCGGGTGCGCGGCTGCAGATGCTGGCCGCCATCGACGACGATCGTCGTGCCGGTGATCGACGGCACTTTGACGAGAAAGCTCAGCGCCTCGGCGATATCGTCCGGCTCGCTGCCGAAGCCGAGCGGCGTCTTGGCGTGGGCCGCTTCGAAGCCGGCCTCGGATTGCTCGCCGCTCTTCAAGGTGAGGCCCGGCGCGATGGCGCACACCCGCACGCGCGGCCCCATCGCCTGCGCCAGCAGCCGCGTCGCCGCTTCGAGCGCCGATTTGGTCAGCGTATAGGAGAAAAAATCCGGGTTGAGGTTGAACACCTTCTGGTCGAGCAGGTTGACGATCAGGCCCTTGGCGCCGCCCGGAAGCTGCGCCGCGAAGTCGCGCGCCAGGAGCACCGGCGCATGGAGATTGACCGCGAACAGCTTTTCGAGATGTCCGCGCCGGACATTCGCGATGTCGTCGTATTCGAAGGCCGAGGCGTTGTTCACCAGCAGCGAGCAGAAGCCGAGCCCGGCGCGCGCGAACAGATCGGCGAAGCTTTCCGGCGCGGCGAGATCGCAGCCGAGCGCGACCGCGCGGCCGCCCCGCGCCTCGATTTCCTGCGCCAGCTTTTCGGCCGCCTGGTGGGACTTGTGATAGTGGATCGCGACCTTCCATCCGTCGGCCGCCAGGCGCCGCACCAGGGCCGCGCCGATGCGCTGGCCGCCGCCGGTGACGAGCGCATAGCCGCGCGGATCGGGAAAACCGCTCATGGCCGCGCGGCTTTCTGGCTTGGCGTTTTCGCCGAACCGTCCGCGGGCCGCACCTTATAGACTTCGACGCCGGCGCCGGCGGCCTCGTTGTAGATGTCCGGCTTGAAGATCGAGACCCGCGCCGCTTTGACGCGCACGTCCTTGAAGCAGAGCTTCACCAGCTCATCCAGCAACGTCTCGATGAACACGGTGTGCTTGCGCCGGGGCCATGCCTTCAGCGCGTCGCGGATATAGTCGTAATCCACCACCGAGGAAACGTCCCTGAACTTTGCGCGCGGCGGCGCGGCGAACAGCTCGACATTCACCACGACGCGCTGCGGCTTTTCGGGATGGCGCTCCCAGGGATGCAGGCCGAGCCGAACCTCGGTCGTCAGGTCCTTGATGATCATGCGGATATAGCCGTCGTCCATCGACCAGGGCGGCGCAGGCGTCGGAGACGGTTTTCTCATGGCCACGCTTTAGCATTCGCCGCCAAACGGGTACAACTGGGGCCATGAGCAACGCTTCGGTCAGTCGCCTTCCCATCGCCAGCGCGGCGTTCGCCATCCGCCATGTCTTCATCCGCGACCTGGAGGTGCTGGCGCATATCGGCGTGCACGGCCATGAGCAGGGCAAGGCGCAACCGGTGCGGATCAACGTCGATCTGGCGGTGGAGGACGCCGCCGTGCTGGAGGACGACCTGGCGCTGGTGGTCGATTACGAGGCGATCACGGGGAAGATCCGCGCCATCCTGGCCGCCGGGCATGTCAACCTGGCCGAGACGTTGGCGGAGCGGATCGCGCAGACCTGTTTCGAGGACGGCCGCGTGAAATCGGCCCGGGTGCGGGTGGAGAAGCTGCACGCCCTGCCCGGCGCGCAATCCGCCGGCGTCGAGATCGAGCGGACGCGGCCTTAGCCCGCGGCGCTGCTGTCATTCCCGGCCCAGCGATGCGTTAGCATCGCGAGGGGACGGGAACCCAGGCGGGCAGACGAGCGTGATCCGTGCAGCGAGGTCCCCTTCCCTCGCATCGTGCGCCCGGCGCACGATGCTCGCCGGGGATGACATCGAGTATTATATCGCCATCATGCCGATCGATCACATCACCGGGTTGTCCGAAGCCCCCCTGCGCGGCGCCGAGCGGATCGCCGCCTATCTGAAGACGCTGCCCGATGCGTCCGGCGTCTATCGCATGCTCGATGCCAAGGGCGACGTGCTCTATGTCGGCAAGGCCAAGAGCCTGAAGAAGCGCGTCGCGGCCTATGCCAGCGGACGGCCGCATTCCGAGCGGCTGACGCGGATGATCGCCGACACCGCCGAGATGCTGTTCGTCACGACGAAGAGCGAGATCGAGGCGCTGCTGCTCGAATCCAACCTGATCAAGCAGCTCACGCCGCGCTATAACGTCTCCTATCGCGACGACAAGTCGTTTCCCAATATCCTCCTGCGCGAGGATCATCCGTTCCCGCAGCTGCTGAAACATCGCGGCGCCAAATCGACCAGGGGCGCCTATTTCGGTCCTTTTGCGTCCGCCAAAGCCGTCAGCAACACGCTGAACACGCTGCAGCGCGCCTTCCTGCTGCGCTCCTGTTCCGATTCGGTGTTCGAGTCGCGCACGCGGCCCTGCCTTCTGTTCCAGATCAAGCGCTGCAGCGGGCCCTGCGTCGAGCGCATCGACCAGGCGGGCTATGCCGAGCTGGTGCACGAGGCCGAGCAGTTCCTCACCGGCAAGAGCCGCGCGGTGCAGGATCTTCTGGTTTCCGAGATGACCAAGGCGGCGGAGGCGACGAAGTTCGAGGAAGCGGCGCGGCTGCGCGACCGCATCCGCGCCATGAGCCATGTCCAGCTCAACCAGGGGATCAATCCCTCGACCTTCGACGACGCCGATGTGTTCGCGCTGTATGCCCAGGGCGGCGAGACCTGCGTGCAGGTGTTCTTCTTCCGCGGTGGGCAGAACTGGGGCAACAAGCCCTATTTCCCGAAGGCGGGGCTGGAGCTTTCGGACGCCGAGGTGCTGGAGGCGTTCATCGGCCAGTTCTATGACGAGCGCACCGCGCCGCCGCTGCTGCTGCTGTCGCATGCCTTGCCCAGCGCGGCGCTGCTGGCGGAAGCGCTGTCGCTGCGCGCCGAGCGCAAGGTGGAAATGTCGGTGCCGCAGCGCGGCGAGAAGCGCGAGATCGTCGAGATGGCGCTGACCAATGCGCGCGAGCAGCTCGGCCGCCGCATGGCGGAGAATTCCGCCCAGCGCGAATTGCTGGAAGGCGTGCAGGCCCTGTTCGGGCTGGAACAGCCGCCGCGCCGCATCGAGGTCTACGACAACTCCCACATCATGGGCACCAACGCGCTCGGCGGCATGATCGTGGCGGGGCCGGACGGCTTCGAGAAGGGCGAGTACCGCAAGTTCAACATCAAATCGACGGAACTCACGCCGGGCGACGACTATGCGATGATGCGCGAGGTCTTGACGCGGCGCTTCGCGCGCCTGGTCAAGGAGGGCGACGATCCCAAGACCAAATGGCCCGACATCGCGCTGATCGACGGCGGGCCGGGACAGCTTTCCGTCGCCTGCCAGGTGTTCGCCGATCTGGGCGTGGAGGATGTGACGCTGGTCGGCATCTCCAAGGGGCCGGACCGCGACGCCGGCCGCGAGCATTTCTACCTGCCGGGGAAGGCGCCGTTCCGGCTGGAGCCGAAGGACCCCGTGCTCTATTACCTGCAGCGGCTGCGCGACGAGGCCCACCGCTTCGCCATCGGCAGCCATCGCAAGAAGCGGAGCAAGGCGATCGGCGCCAGCCCGCTGGACGAGATCGCCGGCATCGGCGCGGCGCGCAAGCGCGCTTTGCTGCAGCATTTCGGCTCGGCGCGGGCGGTGGCGGCCGCAGGCGTCAGCGACATCGCGGCGGTCGAGGGCGTGTCGGACGCCATGGCGAAGAAGATCTACGATTTCTTCCATCCGGCCGGGTGAATTGACCGACCCGCCCCTTGAGGGAGGGCCGAAATTTGCGTAGCGAAGCGAGCAAATTTCGGGGAGGGCTCCGCCGGCGCGAATACCCCTCCCCGAAAAATTTGCGCTGCGCTCAAATTTTTCGACCCTCCCCCAGGGGGAGGGTCTAGATTGCACCCCATGTTCCAGCTTCCCAACATGCTCACCATCCTGCGCATCCTGCTGGTGCCGGTGTTCGCGGTCGCCTTTGTGCTGCCCGGCGAGGGCTGGCGGCTGACCGCCTTCGTGGTGTTCGTGATCGCCGGGATCAGCGACTTCCTCGACGGCTTCGCGGCGCGCAAACTGAACCTGCCGTCCGATTTCGGGCGCATGCTGGACCCGATCGCCGACAAGGTCCTGGTCGGCGTGGCGCTGATGATGCTGGTGGCGGAAGGCTCGGTGCAGCAGTTCAACCTGCCGCCGACGCTGGGCCTGCACAGCCTGTGGAAGCTGGTGCCGGCGCTCATCATCCTGGCGCGCGAGATCCTGGTCTCGGGCCTGCGCGAATTCCTGGCGGGCGTGTCGGTCAGCGTGCCGGTCAGCTTCCTGGCCAAGATCAAGACCACGATCCAGCTCGTCGCCATCGGCGCGATGATCCTGGGGCCCATCGCCGAGCGCTGGGTCACGGGTGCGGAAGCGCTAGCCTATGCCGCGCTGTGGGTCGCGGCGGCGCTGACCGTGTTCACCGGTTACGAATATTTCCGCGCCGGGCTCGCCTATACGCGGCGCCACCGCGAGGGGCGGGCATGAACGTGCTCTATTTCGCCTGGGTGCGGCAGAAGATCGGCCGCAGCGAGGAAGTGGTGGAGCATGCGCCGGCGCTGCGCACCGTCGGCGAACTCGCCGCCTTCCTGCGCGCGCGCGGCGGCGGCTATGGCGAGGCTTTCGCCGATCTCGCCCGCCTGCGCGTGGCGGTCAACCAGGTGCATGTGCGGATGGACGCGGTGCTGGCGGCGGGCGACGAGGTGGCGTTCTTTCCCCCGGTGACCGGCGGATGACGACCAACATCCATATCCAGGCCGAGGATTTCGACGTCGGCGAGGAGATCGAGGCGCTGACGGCCGATCAGGTTCAAGCCGGCGCGGTGGCGAGTTTCGTCGGGCTGGTGCGCGGCGGCGACGGGCTCGCCGCGCTGACGCTGGAACATTACCCGGGCATGACCGAGCGCGAGATCGCGAAGATCGCGGCCGAGGCGCAGGCGCGCTGGCGCCTGGGCGGCATCACCGTCATCCATCGCGTCGGGCGGCTGGCGGTGGGTGCGCGCATCGTGCTGGTCGCCGTCGCGGCGGCGCATCGCGGCAGCGCCTTCCAGGCCTGCGAATTCCTGATGGATTATCTGAAGACCAGGGCGCCGTTCTGGAAGCAGGAAGACCGCGGCGCCGGCAGCGAATGGGTCGAGGCGCGGCCCTCCGACGACGACGCGGCGGAGCGTTGGCGCAAGAGATGAAATTCCTCTGGGTGCTTTTCGTCGTCGTCGCGGCGGCAGGCCAGACGGCGCGCAACGCCATGCAGCGCGAGCTGACGGCGAGCCTGGGCTCGGTGGGCGCGACGCATGTGCGCTTCCTGTTCGGCTTTCCCTTCGCGCTGATGTTTCTCGCCGCCGCGCTGCTCGCCGGCCACGCGGCGCTGCCGGCGACGAGCCCGCTGTTCTGGCTCTGGGTCGTGGTGGGCGCGCTGACCCAGATCGGCGGCACGGCGCTGATGCTGCTGACCATGACCGAGCGGTCCTTCGTCGTCACCGTGGCCTATCTGAAGACCGAGCCGCTGTTCGTGGCCGCGCTGGGGCTGTTTCTTCTGCACGATCCGCTGACGCCGGGCATGGCGGCGGCCATCGTCATCGCGACGATGGGCGTGGTGCTGATCTCGCTGCGGGGGCGGATCGCGGTCAGCGGCGGGATGCATTCGGCGCTGTACGGGCTTTGCGCCGGCGCGATGTTCGCTGGTTCCGCCATCGGCTATCGCGGCGCGATCCTGGCGCTGCACCTGCAAGACTATGTGCTGGCGGCGATTTTCACGCTGGCGGTCGGGCTGGTGGTGCAGGCGGGGCTTCTGACGCTCTATCTCGCGGTCCGCGACGCCGCGGTGCTGCGGGCCATCGCGCGGCTGTGGCGGCCGTCGCTGTTCGCCGGATTCATGGGCGCGGCGGCGAGCGCGTTCTGGTTCCTCGCCTTTGCGCTGGCGACGGCGGCGAGCGTGCGCACGCTCGGCTTGATCGACGTCCTGTTCGCGCAGGCGGTGAGCCATGTCCTGTTCAAGCAAAAGACCACGGCGCGCGAGGCGGGGGGCATCGCGCTCCTGGTCGCGGGCGCCGTGCTGCTGGTCTATTCCCATCCTTAAGCGTGCGAGGCGGTGCGGGCCTGGACGCCGAGCGGCCACCACATCGCGATCTGTCGGCATGCCAGCGCGTGTTCGGGAGAAACAGCGTGCGCTCGCCGGTCTTCATCATCGGCGGCAGCAAAGGCAGCTCCGTCGCGCGATATCGAAATCCGGCTGACGCGCGCGCCGAACGTGAAACGAACCCCTACACCGCCTTCGCCAGCACCACGCGGCTGACTTCGCGATTCACGTCCTCGTGATAGTCGTTCATCAGCGTTTCGGTGATCTTGCCGGGCGTGAAGCGCCAGGGCCCGATCTCGGACACCGGCGTGACCTCGGCCGCCGAGCCGACGATGAAGCATTCGGAGAAGCCGGGGATCTCCTCGCGCTCGATGTGCTTCTCGATCACCGGGATCTGGCGCGCCTTGGCGAGTTCGATCACCGATTTGCGCGTGATGCCGTTCAGGAAACAATCGGGGATGGGCGTGTAGAGCGCATCGTCCTTGACGAAGAAGATGTTGGCGCCCGTCGCCTCGGCGACATAGCCGCGATAGTCCCACATCATCGCATCGGCATAGCCCTTCGCCTCCGCCGCGTGCTTGGACATGGTGCAGATCATGTAGAGGCCGGACGCCTTGGCGGCGGTCGGCGCGGTATCGGGCGCCGGGCGCTTCCAATCGGAGATGTCGAGCCGGATGCCCTTCATCTTCTCCTTGGGGTCGAAATAGGACGCCCATTGCCAGGCGGCGACGGCGACGTGGATTTTGGTCTTCTGGGCGGAGACCGCCATCATCTCGCTGCCGCGCCACACCACGGGGCGGACATAGGCATCGGTGAAGCCCTGGACCTCGCAGGCCCGGAGGCAGGCGGCGCTGATCTCATCTTCCGTGTACGGAATCTTCATGCCCAGGATGCGGGCGGATTCGAACAGCCGCGCCGTGTGTTCGGCCAGCTTGTAGATGCGGCCGTTATACATGCGCTCGCCCTCGAACACGCAGGAGGCGTAATGCAGCCCATGGGTCAGGACGTGGATCCTGCCATCCGCCCAGGGCACCAGCCCGCCGTCGAACCACAGCTGGCCGTCGCGTTGGTCGAAGGGGATGATTTCGGCCATGAAAATCCTTTCGGCCTTGCCCGTGCGGCGGGTTGGGCCTAGTAATCGCAAGGGGTTAGCGTCCGAACCGGGGTATTATAGCGCCTGGGCGGGGCATGCAAATATTGAGCTTGAGAATAGCTGCCATGAACGCCGCCCAAGCCGGAATCGAGGACCCGCATTTGCTGGTGGTGGACGATGACGAGCGGCTGCGCGGGCTTTTGCAGCGCTACCTGTCCTCCAACGGCTATCGCGTGACCGCGGCGGCGGACGCGGCCGATGCGCGGGCGCTGATGAAATCCATCGCCTTCGACCTTCTGGTGCTGGACGTGATGATGCCCGGCGAGAGCGGCTTCGAGCTGACCCGCTCGGTGCGCGAGAACAGCCAGGTGCCGATCCTGATCCTGACCGCGCGCGGCGAGGCCGACGACCGCATCCAGGGGCTGGAGCTCGGCGCCGACGACTACCTGCCCAAGCCGTTCGAGCCGCGCGAGCTGATACTGCGCGTCCATGCGCTGCTGCGCCGCGCCGCGCCGCCGGCGGCCAACGCCCATGCCGAAGTGCGGATGGGCGACGCGGTCTACGATCCCGAGCGCGGCCAGCTGCGCCGCAAGGACAAGCCGGTGCACCTGACGAGCTCGGAAAGCGCGCTGCTCAAGCTGTTCGCGGCCAATGCGGGGCGCAGCTTCTCGCGCACCGATCTGTGCACGCGGCTGGGCGTGGCGCTGGAGCGCTCCATCGACGTGCAGGTGACGCGGCTGCGCCGCAAGATCGAGGAAGACCCCAAGCTGCCGCTCTATCTGCAGACGGTGCGCGGCGTGGGCTATGTCCTGGTGCCCGACCGTGTCAGCTGAGAGCCGGCTCGCGCGCTTCGATCCGTTCCGCTACCTCAAGCGCTTCCTGCCGCGCGGGCTGTTCTGGCGCTCGCTGCTGATCATCGGCATGCCGATGATCCTGCTGCTGAGCGTGATGACCTATGTCTTCTTCGAGCGGCACCTGGACACGACCACGCACTGGATGGCGCGCGACATCGCCGCCGACGCGGCGTTCCTGGTGGCGATCGAGGACACCAGCGCGCCGGCCGAGCGGCCCCGCCTGCGGGCGCTGGCCGCGCGCATGCTGGACTATCCGGTCGTCTTCCTGCCCGGACAGCATATCGAGCCGCAGGCGCGGCGGCGGCGCAGCACCATCGACCGGGCGCTGGACGACGTGGTGGCGCAGCAGATCGCGGTCAAGCGGCATTTCGAGGTGACGAGCGGCGAGCGCACCATCGACATAAGGATCGATGCGCATGACGGCGTGCTGCAGATGCTGGTGCCGCGCAGCCGCGTGACGGTGACGAGCCCGGACATCTTCATCGTGCTGATGGCGGGATCCTCGCTGATCCTGCTCGCCATCGCGATCCTGTTCCTGCGCAACCAGGTGCGGCCGATCGAGCAGCTGGCCTTGGCGTCGGAGGCCTTCGGCAAGGGCCGCGCCGTGCCGGATTTCAAGCCCTATGGCGCCACCGAGGTGCGGCGCGCGGCGCAGGCCTTCCTCATCATGCGCCAGCGCATCGAGCGCCATGTCGGCCAGCGCACCGAGATGCTGGCGGGCATCAGCCACGACATGAAGACGCCCTTGTCGCGCATGAAGCTGCAGCTGGCGATGATGCCGGAAAGCGCCGACATCCAGTCCCTGCGCGGCGACATCGCCGAGATGGAATACATGCTCGACGAATATCTCGACTTCGCGCGCGGCGAGGGCGGCGAGCAGTCGGCGCTGGAGGATCTGAGCGAATTGGTGCGCGACGCCGCCGCCGCCTCGGCCGGCGCGCACGGGATGGAATCGGCCGACGTCGAGGTCGAGGCGCCGGGGCCGATCGAGATCTACGTCAAGCGCAAGGCGCTGCGCCGCTGCGCCACCAATCTGATCGACAACGCGCTCAAATTCGGCCGCCAGGTGAAGATCGCGGTGTCGCATGACGGCCGCTTCGCCCGCATCGCGGTGGACGACGACGGACCGGGCATCCCCGCCGAGCGGCGCGAGGAAGCGTTCCGGCCCTTCCATCGCCTCGACCAGGGCCGCAACCTGCAGACCGGCGGATCGGGGCTGGGCCTCGCCATCGCGCGCGACATCGCGCGGGCCCATGGCGGCGACATCCTGCTGGACAAGAGCCCGCTGGGCGGGTTGCGCGCGACGATCCGCCTACCGACCTGACACCAGCACGCGGCCGAGCCCGTCGCGGTCCGATCCCAGCATCGCCCGCAGCAGGCGAAGGCCCGTCGGCGGGCGGACATGGACGAGATCGACATAGCTCTCGCTGACGCCGTTCGTCAGGGGCTCGGTCGTCAGCGGACTGCGGATCAGGAAATCGAGCACCGCGATCTTGCTCCTGCAGGTGGCGTCGTGGCGGCGCGCATCGGCGGCGATCGCCTCCTTGAAGGCGCGCAGCCCGGCGGCATCGTTGGCCGCGTAGATCGCGGCGATCTCGGCGCGGTCGGGCGGGAAGAAGGCGATCAGGCGCAGGTCGCGGCCGCACAGGCCCTGCAGCAAGGCGCGGAACTGGCCGTGCTCCCAGGGCAGCAGGCGCATCGCGCGGGCGCGGCGGAATTTCAGGTCATGCGTCCTGAAGTCCGCGGTCATGTGCGAATAGGCATTGAACAGGTCGGGACGGTCGGCGGCGGTCCGATGCGGCCCCAACTGCGCCAGCAGGTAGAGGCCGAGCGCATGCATGCCGAGCGCGCCGCCGCTCAAATAGCGGGTGGTGAAGAGCCACAGATCGCGGCGCGGCGTCGGCGCGCCGTCGGCGCTCACCGCCAGGCGGGTCTCGTCGAAGCCGGCGGCGAAGGGCTGCGCCCGGTCGTCGCCGGAGAAGGAATCGAGCGACAGCACGATGGTCTTGACGGAGGGCTGCGCGGCGGCGTCCTGCGCGAAGCGCCGTGCCTCATAGGCGGTGATGCTGGAGACGCCGTAGTTGAAGCTGTGCACGCGCAAGACCGGATCGACCAGAACGGGATCAAAGCCGTCGCGAATGCGGCTCGACCCGACAAAGACCAGGTCCGGCCGCACCGTCGCGAGCCAGGCCGGCTTCAGCACGCGTTCGAAGCCGGGCACCGTCTCGACGCTCGGGCCGTTGGCCGTCTCCAGGATGATGCGGTCGGCGACGGCGTTGAAGCCGACAACGGCCAGCATGGCGAGCGAGACGGTGAGGAGGAACCAGACGAGGTAGCGGCGCGCCATCGGTCAGAACTGGAAATAGATGAAGGGGCTGAGATTGGACAAGGCCAGCACCGCGACGATCGCGAGCACGCCATAGGCGATGGCCTGGCGCGGCGTCGGCCGCCAGGCGAGCCGGCCCGGATCGCCGAGCGCCGTGTCGGTCCCGGGCGGCAGCGCCGGGCGGTATGTCCAGGTGATCTCCATGCTGTTGGGCGCGAACCACACCAGGGCGAACAGCGCCACGAGCGCCGCGCCCGCAAGCGGCGAGACGGTGACGATGTGCGAACGGCCCTGGCCGATCAGGCCGGCGAACACCGACGCGGCGGCGCCGAGATCGCGGGCGCGGAACACCACCCAGGCCAGCGAGACGGCGAGAAAGGTGAGCAGAACGCCGCCGGCATGCGCCGCGCCGGCCAGACGCGGCGGCGTCTTCCAGCCCCGCGCCGCCGCGAGATCGCGGAAGGCATGGTTGATCGCGAGGTAGAATCCGTGCAGCCCGCCCCAGATCATGAAGGTCCAGTTGGCGCCGTGCCACAGCCCGCCCAGCAGCATGGTGAGCATCAGGTTGAGATAGCGCCGCGCCTTGCCCAGCCGGTTGCCGCCCAGCGGGAAATAGAGGTAGTCGCGCAGGAAGGTGGAGAGCGAGATGTGCCAGCGGCGCCAGAATTCGATCGCGCTCGCCGCCTTGTAGGGCGAGTTGAAGTTGAACGGCAGGCGGATGCCGAACAGGCAGGACGAGCCCAGCGCCATGTCGGTATAGGCCGAGAAGTCGAAATAGATCTGAAAGCCGAAGAACAGCGTGCCGAGCCAGGCATCGGCCAAGCCCAGATGCGTGCCCTGCTGCGCGGCGGCGAAGATGCGGTCGGCATAGGGCGCGAGGTTGTCGGCGATCAGCGCCTTCTTGGCGAGGCCCATGCCGAACAAAGTGAGGCCGAGCGCGACGTCCTCGTCGCGCTCCCAGGCTTTGCGGCCGCGGCGGAACTGCGCGATCAGGTCGTTGTGGCGCACGATCGGCCCGGCGATGAGATGGGGGAAATAGCCGACGAACAGCGCGTAATCGAGGACGGTGTAGCGGGGCGCCCGGCCGCGTCCGGCATCGACCAGATAGCTGATCTGCTCGAAGGTGAAGAACGAGATCGCCAGCGGCAGGAAGAGATGCGGGATCGGAAGCGTGAGGCCGAAGAGATCGTCGGCCGTGGCGGCGAACAGGCCGGCATATTTGAACGCGCCGATGAGTCCCAGATTGAAGACGAGGCCCAGCGTCACCAGCGCCCCGGCCGACGCGCCGGCCGCGACGCGGCGCACGATCGCGGCGCCGAGCGCGTAGTTGATCGCCGTCGAGCCGATCAGCAGGAGAAGGAAATCGGCGCGCCACCAGGCATAGAACACATAGGACGCGAACAGAAGAAAGACGCGGCGCCCGCGGCCCAGGACGCTTTCGATGAAGCGAAAGCCGAGGACGACGACGACGAGAAAGACGATGTAAGGATAGGAATTGAACGGCATCGGCGCGCCGTCATCTCAAGGATGGCGGCGAAGTTCTAGAGGGGCCAAGGTGCCCGCACAACCTCAGCCGCCCAGCGCGCGCGTCCGCTTGTGCGCGGCGGCGACGGCGCGGCGCATCAGCGGCGTCAATCCGCTTTTGGCCATCAGGACTTCGAGCGCCGCCTCGTTGGTGCCGCCGGGGCTGGTG